>PLYL01000024.1 GCA_003151795.1 Candidatus Yanofskyibacteriota bacterium
TGTTACAATGTATATAAGTCCCAAATTTTAACTCATTAATATGACACCCAAAAAACATTCGGAAAAGGGCGAAGACAAGAAATCGGCGTCAGCTAAGGTTCAAGAAGGCCGAGGTCGGAATGTCGAGATGATGGTCAAGGAGTTGCAGGAGAAGTACGGCGAAGGGTCTATTATGCGTTTGGGCCAGGTGGGCAAAGTGGACGTGGATGTCATCCCGACGGGCTCGCTTTCATTAGACATTGCTTTGGGTGTTGGCGGTGTGCCTCGTGGAAGAGTCATTGAAATCTACGGTCCAGAATCGTCGGGCAAGACGACGCTTTGTTTGCACATCGTCTCTGAAGCCCAGAAGGCGGGAGGCATTGCCGCCTATGTCGATGCCGAGCATGCTTTGGACCCCGAATATGCCAAGAAAATCGGCGTCAAAATCGACCAACTCTTAATCTCCCAACCGGACACTGGCGAGCAGGCCTTGGACATCGTGGAGTCGCTGGTGAAGTCGGGCGGGGTGGATGTGATTGTGATTGACTCGGTAGCGGCCCTGACGCCTCGGGCGGAAATTGAAGGCGAGATGGACCAACAGCACATGGGTTTGCAAGCGCGCTTGATGTCGCACGCCCTGCGCAAGCTGACGGCGATTGTCGCCAAGTCCAAGACGACGGTTATCTTCATCAATCAACTTCGCATGAAAATCGGCGTCATGTTCGGCAATCCAGAAACCACCACCGGCGGGATGGCTCTGAAATTCTATTCATCGGTCCGTATCGAAATCCGCCGTTCGGCCCAGATTCAATCGGGCGAAAAGATTGTCGGTAATCGCACCAAAGTTAAGATTGTCAAAAACAAAGTCGCTCCGCCATTCCGCACCTGCGAATTCGATATCCTCTACAACGAAGGCATCTCCAAATACGCCGATGTCGTGAACGCCGGCGTCCGTTATGGCGTCGTCGTCAAAGCCGGTTCCTGGTTCAGCTACAACGGCGAAAAAATCGGCCAAGGCATCGAAGGCTCTCGCCAATTCCTCAAAGAAAATCCAAAAATCATGAACGAAATCGTCACTAAAGTCCGCAAGGCCGCCGTCCAAGAAGAAATTGCGCCGACGAGTATGCCCGAAGCCGAAGAAAAATAATATTATTTTATGGATAAAAACAAACTAGAGCGATTGTCGCCAAAGGAAGAAGGCAAAAAAGAAATAGGAAAACTTTTTGAGGCGACCGCGTGGGGATTAGAACATATCCGTTCGACAGCCGATATTGCCGGCCCGCTGAAGAGTCTGGAAGGTAACCCAGAAGAATGGCTGGAGATGGTAGGCACTCAACTAACAGAAGTCCAGAGATGGGCGACCGCGCTTAAGGATTCTATCGCGAATAGGAAAGTTGATAGTCAGCTCGAAGCGCTCATCGCCGTGAGCGGGAATAATGAAGAGAAGTAGAAAGATTTTCTAAATTAAAAAGCGGTCGCCATAGGCCGACCGCTTTTTAATTTACTTAACCGTCTGGTTGCGGGTGTAGGGCATCAGGGCCATGAAGCGGGCGAGTTTGATGGCGTTGGCAATCATGCGCTGGTGTTTGGCGCAGAGTTCGTTGCGTCGGGAGGTGCCGATTTTGAATTGAGCGGTCACGAATGGACGCAAAAATTTGGTGTTCTTGTAGTCGAGGTAGCTGATATTGTCTTCACAGAGTTTACAGTGCATAGTGGTTGGCGAATTGATGACGGCCCTTTCGCCCCAGACCTGTGAAACCAGTCCCGTCGGTTTCCCCACTGCTGTGGGCCCCTTTCCGCTACTGGGGCTTAAGGGTCGTCATCAATTCTTGTTGTTAGTTTATTTTTTGCAAGGGATGATTCCGACTAGAACGGCAGATCCGATTCTTTGATGGCTATCTCGTCTTCTTCGACGCCGGCGTTCAGGGGTTCGTTCTCGTCGATGATGGGGATTTCCGGTTCGGCAGATTGTTTGATCGAAGGCGAGCTTGGGCTTGATGCCGGGCGTTTGTAACCGCCCTCGGATGGCGTGTATGAACCTTGACCTGCTCCGGCCGCCCGCGGGCCCATCTGAAGATTCTCGGCAATTATTTCGGTCATGTAGCGTTTCTTGCCTGTTTCTTTGTCGTCCCAGGAGCGAGTCTGCAATCGGCCTTCAATCATGACGAGAGCGCCTTTCTTAAGATAGTTGGAAGCGATGTCGCCCAGTTTACCCCACGCGACAACGCGGTGAAATTCGGTCGCTTCTTTGCGGCCCGAAGCATCATTCCAGACTCGGTTGGTGGCCATGTTGATAGTCGTAACATTTTGGCCGCTCGGCGTCGTCCGTGCTTCCGGGTCCTGGGTCAATCTCCCAATCAATACGACTTTATTTAGATTCATCCCGCACATAACAGCCATCAGTTGCTGTAACGCAGTACAATTTTACTTTGTTCATGCGCTTAGCTTCTAGAATGGACTGCTTTGTTAATTTGGTTTATACCCGCAACATGTACTGCATATGGCTGTTATGTGCGGGATTCATGGTTCATTTCTACAACTTTTCAATGATATCTTCAACAGCCTTCTCCAGTTTCTCGCCGTCGACTGAAGGCTTTGCACTTTGACCCGCCTTCGATGTGGCTTGGGCGCGTTTTTCGAGGCGTTCCTTAGCTTTCATCTGGCGTTCCAAAGCCTGGCTCTTCTGGGCGTCCGATGGAAGGCGGATAATTAAGGATCGGAGGATATCATTGTTGAGCTTAATATATTCCTCAACCCCTGCCAAGCCCGCCTGACCGGCCGGCAGGTGCTGGGAGTCTTCTTCGCCGGTCGGCATATTGAACTGGATATAACCGAAGAAACTGCCGGCGTTGTGCTTGATCTCATACGACAAGCGCTGGCGTTCCGGTTCTTTGGCAAAACTAATTGTCGCTCCGCCTTTGACTAACTCCGCCTTCAACTCAGTGGCGATTGCCATAATCCTCGATTCCTCAAGGTTCTGGTTGATATGAAACGCTAACTCATAATTTCTGCGGACATCCGACATGTAATATCGTTGGTCGGCTTACAGAGAGGGGACGAGACGTCCTGCTCATGGGTATTCTGTAAAGCTCGGCAACGTGTTAACTGACTGCTAATATCCTAACAAAACCGGCATTCTTAGTCAAGTATTTACAAAAATTATATATCATGATATAATATATCAAGATTGGTACGTTTCGTACCTTAAAAACAAGGTGGTGATATGTGGCTTCCTTCGGCATATACGAAATCCCGGCAGACGACCTTTTGCTGATAGACTTACGGCTCGAGGAGGTTGATCTCTCCAATCCGGACGATTTGATCCGGGTTTTTGAAAAAACCCTGGAATACGTCAGTCCTGAAGAATACTGGTCAATCCGTGCCGCACACCGCTGGAAGAGTCCGGAAGAAGTACCTGAAGTGCATCGAAAAGAACAGATATGGCACATTCGCTGGTCCATCGCAAACCGGCTCCCTAAGAGTCTTGCCGAGAAAAGGCGTGCAGGGGAAGATGTTTCACAGTATCTCGATTGGATTCACGAGCAATTAATCCGATCGTTCAAGGTAAAATCAGACGTCTTCCCTGAACCTCACGGAATTAGTGAAAGCGTGCTTGATTGGGTGCTGGGAAAGATAATACCGCTTGTCAGCTTGCCGGAAGCATACGATTCTGAAGTCCTCGGTGAGTTCATGTTCAGTATGGGATACTATGACGTGTATGATGCACGGACGTGGGAGTTCCTGCTGAAAATTAAAGACAGACTTCGGAACGAGGGGTTCACCCAACACCTTCTTCTGTTGGCTAAGATCTATAAAGAGTATCACCCAGCAGGACTCAAGGAATATCTAGAAAAAAAGGCAGCCGAGAACGAATCTGAAGGGGATGAAAGACATCAAGCAACAGTTAAAGTCGCTCGCGTGATTATCCAGGGTAAGAAACTCAAGCTTGCCTCCCCTCCGTACTCAGTCGGAATTGCAATCGACGAATAGCCTCGCAAGAAGCCCCGCGCTTCGCGCGAGGCTTCTTTTATTTTTCTAGAATCTCTTCAAACATTCGGCGGAAAACTAAACGGGTCCGTTCTATTTCTTTATCCGAGTACTGGTCAAAGGGTGAACGTTTGAGTGGGAAATCGATAAGGAGAGTGCTTGCCACTCGTTCAGCAATGTTCAGCTTTATTTTTAATTCCAAATCCTTCTTCCTGTCATCTGGAGCACTGTCGGTGAATGCCTTGATCCAATTATTGTATTCAGTCATCCATTCTTCCGGATCTAAATTGGATGCGTACATCATCGCGTCCCAAAGCCAATAAGCGATGCCGGCCGTTTCCGGTTTTGGCACTATCGAAGAACCCCATGCGTAATATTCATCCTCGTATTTTACCAGATCCGTATTGGAAAAATGGTCAAAGAATGCTTCGACCTTAAGTATTTTGGCATGGGTAAAGATAAATTCCACAAGGGCATCTTTTTCGGCGTGGCTCATGTATTTCAGAGGGTCGATTTTATATTCTCTTGCTTTGGTTAGGGCCATATTTAACCGGCGGATGAAATAATCCGATATGGACCATTCTTTGACTTCAATGGTGGGGAAACTCGTTACCGTTACCCAATATAATTGGGCAACCTCTTTAATTTCGGTATCCGTCGCTAGGGGCCAATTCTTTACAATACGAACTCCCTGAGGTTTCCCGGAGTCTGCTGAAGAGCGAATAAGATATTGACCACCTTGAATTTTTCCTTGAGCTAAAATTGCTGAGACTCTAACAGCTTTTTTATTCTTCGAACCTTCTTGATATTTTTTAAAATCTTCGGCGATTTTTTCAAGATCTTCGGTTGGTGAAACTTCAATTACCGCAGGAGTGTTCTTGTATGTTCCATGACGTATCACGGAACGATAATCATCAGGACCTAACTTAGGCATCCAGCCCGGATTATTTTTATCCTCAATAAATCCAGTCTCGGCTACCGCAATCTCGTAGAGTTTTACAATTGATTGTTCGTCCATTTATTTATTATATCCTTATTTCTACGACATCGCCTTCCTGAATTATGTAGTCACGGCCAACCAACTTTATCAGGCCATGGGTGCGGGCGTTGGCGTAGGAGCCGGCATCCAAAAGGGTTTTCCAATTGATAGCGTCTGCTTTGATAAAGAGTTTTTCAAAATCGGTATGGATGGCGCGAGAGGCTTTCGGAATTAAATCACCTTGGTGGGCGGTCCAGGCCCGACTCTCGTCTTCGCCGGTGGTCAGAAAGGTCAACAGTCCAAGCGTGTGATAACCTTTTTTAATTAAAGCATCAAGCCCGCTTTCCTTGATATTAAATTCTTTTAAATACTCTTGCTTTTCTTCTTCGCCAGCTTCAGACAGCAATAATTCCAGTGGCGACGAGAGAACGACATAATCACTGCCTTTGATGGCATCCAATAATTTTGCATCTGGTTGCCAATTTTGGGCTAGTTGGGCTTCCGAAGCATTGAAAACATAAATCACCTTTTTGTCAGCCAGTAAATCAAGAGCTGGTAAGCCTGCCCCGCGATCGCCTTTAGGCGATTTTGCGGGGTCTTTCTTTTCTCTTTTTTCTTTGGTTTCCAAATCAGCCAATTCCAGTTCGGTTTTGATGACCTCGATATCATTGATGGGATCAATGCTGCTGTGGACGTGAGTGATATTTTTGTCGTCAAAAACTCTGACCACGTGGGCGATAGCATCCACCTCGCGGATGTTGGCTAAGAATTTATTGCCCAGCCCTTCACCCTGTGACGCACCTTTAATCAAACCGGCGATATCAATAAATTCAATCGTTGTATAAATTTTCTTTTTCGAATGCGAAAATTCCGCGAGCTGGTCCACGCGTTCATCGGGCACGGCCACCGCGCCCACATTCGGGTCAATGGTCGTAAACGGATAATTCTGAATATCCACCTGTTTGTTCGTCAGTGCCTTAAACAGGGTACTCTTTCCCACATTCGGCAAACCCACGATTCCAATTGATAACATAGATGTATATGGTACGATAAAAGCACTGTTTTATCAATTTGCATGGAGAATTTAATACACAATATCGAAGAAGTTCCGAAGGATAAAAAATTGATTGTGTTTGATTTGGATGGGACGTTAACGGAGAGCAAGGTAAATATCGATTCAGAGATGGCAGGACTTCTGGAAAATTTATTAAAAACAAAGAAGGTGGCGATAATTGGCGGCGCGAGCCTTAAGCAGATGGCGTTGCAATTACCTACCGGCATCTCCAAGAATGAGAATTTGTTGTTACTTCCTTTAGATGGCGGATCTTTTTATAGGTATAAAGATAATGCGTGGCAGGAAGTCTACAAACATAACCTTTCTTTATTCCAAAGAAAAACAATAGAAGAAACTTTCACGCAGGTGCTTGCTGAAATAGGTTATGTCCAGCCCAAAAAAATATACGGGGATATTATTGATGACCGTGGTAGTCAGATGACGTGGTCAGCATTAGGCCAAAAAGCCCCCTTAGAAGAAAAAGAAAAATGGAACAAAGAAAATAATAAGATTCGTTTTAAAATTGTTGCGAAACTTAAAGAATATTTACCAGACATGGAAGCCAGAGTTGCGGGACTGACTTCGGTTGACGTAACACTCAAGGGAATCGATAAAAAGTTTGGCATTGAACAGGTAATAAAATATCTTAACCTCTCAAAAACAGACGCTTTATTTTTCGGTGACGCTTTAGAAGCAGATGGAAACGACGCTCCCGCCTTGGAGGCGGGAGTCATGTGCTATCAAGTGAGTTCAATTCAGAATACAAAAGAGGCGATACAGTATCTCTTAAGCTAGTAATTAATCTTCATCGCTTCACGGACGAGTTTCATGGTCTCTTCGGCTTTTTCGATAACGCGCTGGCGGCCCATCTCAAGGATTTCTTTGACATAGTGGGGTTTGGCTTCAAGTTCTAAACGCTTGGCGCGGAAGGGCGCGAGATGGCGGTTTAAATCGCCTGCCAATTTTAATTTAAATTCGCTGTAGGTGTTGTGCTTCAATTCGGAAGCGGCGTCTTTCGGGTTTTGGTTATGGATTAAGGCGTAAATAAGCACGAGGTTTGAAATCTCGGGGCGTTCTTTGGGATTGAATTCAATCGTCGTGCCCGAATCGGTCTTGGCCGATTTTATTTTTTCAAGAGTGGTTTCGGGGTTGTCTTTGAGATAGACGGCGTTGTTTAAACTCTTGGACATCTTGCCGGAACCATCGAGGCCGATGATGCGGGGGCTGTTGGAAAGTTTGGCTTGGGGAAGCGGGAAAATATCGCACTGATACATCCGGTGGAAGCGCTCGACGATTTCGCGGGTGGTTTCAATCATCGGCAACTGGTCTTCGCCCACGGGCACGATATGGGCCCGGACGATGGTGATGTCGGCGGCCTGGCTGACGGGATAGCCCAAGAAGCCGTAGGTGACGCTTTCACCGTCCTGGCCGAAGAGTTCTTTCTTCTCGGCAATCTCGGCTTTGACGGTCGGATTGCGCTTGAGAGTATTTATCGTAATGAGATTAGAATAAAAAACCGTCAGCTCGGCGATTTGAGGGATTTGGCTTTGGATAAAGAGAGTGGACTTTTTCGGGTCGACGCCGGCGGCAATATTGTCCATCGCCACTTCAAGGACATTCTCGCGCACTCGCTCCGGTTGATTAAAATTGTCGGTCAGGGCCTGCACGTCGGCGACCATGATATACGAATCAAAATCATTCTGCATCGCCACGCGATTCTGCAGAGAACCGAAATAGTGCCCGATATGTAGTGGTCCCGTCGGCCGGTCTCCCGTCAAAAGAGTCTTCTTTTCCATTGCAGTATCTTATCTTTTTATTTGGTAAGTATCAAGCTTCGCTCGTTTCAGTTGAAACCCACGACTCGACCGATAATCGATTGGCTCCTGCGGCCAATCGTTATCTAGATGCTCGCTCCCTCACCAAGCTCCAAGCTGAGGGAGTAAAGCCGGCCACAATCTGGGCAGGCCGGCCTGCGCAACTTCTCGCTGTGGGCTTCAGCTTTCACTCGCTATTTTTTAATCCGATTGTACAGATTGCGAGAAAACCCAAAGCCTTCGCTTGATTTTATAGGAGCTTTGAATTATAACTATTGCCAGGAGGAAGTTCATTATGGCACATCGTTTTTTTGTCGTTAATCCGAAAGAACCCGACGGAAGACAGGAGGTTTACTACGTCACGGACGAGAGTCGGCCGGGTGTGGAGAACCTTGACCCCCGCTTACTGAATCGTGCAAAAGACCGCATCGTTCACGAAGACGTGATTGAAGTCGGTGGGGATGCGGAAGGCCATGTCTCATGCGAGGAATGGCCTGCGATTCAAGCGATTGCCAATCTTGACGAGGCGTGGCTTAACCATCGCCCTCGTTTCCGAATGGCTCTCATGAAGGTATATGAGATGGGCATGCGGGCTCAGCGCGAGCTGGATCGGAAGGCAGAAGAAGAACAACACCAGTTCTTGAGAGAAACTGGCGAAGACTAGGGCTCGTCGCAGAGAGGTTCGCCTCTCGTGGCGGGCCTTTCTTTTTTTAATAATCATAATCAAGCGAAGCCAATTAGACTTTGACTAACTTGCGAATCCGGATGCATGGTTTTGTCAACGACCGAAAGCCCCGCCGATAGGCGGGGCTTGAGTGTCTTTACAAAATCCGGACAGAGCACCGTAGGGAGGACTTCTCGCAGGGAAGTCCGACTGGTAGTCAAAGCCTGATTGGCGGAGCGACCTTTAAACTTCTATCAAAACCGGCAACACCATCGGCCGGCGTTCTGTTTTTTGGAAGAGGAAGAGACCGATTTGGTTTCTTAACTCGTCTTTCAAATAGGTGCCGTTGATGTCTTTGCCGTGGGCGGTGTTGTTGTCGACGATAAAGCGGACCTTCTTGCGCATTTGCATGAGGAGGTCTTTGTTATCCTTCAGGTAAATGAAACCGCGCGAGATGATGTCGGGACTGCCGTTGACTTTGCCGGTTGAGCGTTCGACTTTCACGACCACGACCAAGAAGCCGTCTTCGGAAAGCATCTGGCGGTCGCGGAGGACCACGTTGCCGATATCGCCGATGCCCAAGCCGTCGACGTAGACGGGATCGGACGGGGCCTTTTCTTTGTCGACCCACCAGCGGTCGGCTTCGATATGGGTGACATTGCCGTTGTCCGCAATAATGATGTTCTCTTTGGGCAGGCCTTCTTCTTGGGCGATGTAGCCGTGGTTAATCATCATCGAGTACTGGCCATGGACGGGCATCAGGAATTTCGGCCGGATAATTTTCAATAATTCGCGGATGTCTTCTTTATCGCCGTGACCCGAGGCGTGAACGTCGAGCATTTGGTAATTGAAGACTTTGGCGCCATTGCGGTAGAGCTGGTCTTTCACGAATTGAATCTCGGATTCATTGCCCGGGATGATAGACGAGGAAAAGATATAACTATCGCCGGCGATGGGATGGATGAAGCGGTGCTCGCCATTGGCGATGCGCATGAGCGCGGCGTTGCTTTCGCCTTGGGCGCCCGTTACGATAGCCACGAGCTTTTCTCGCGGACAGCTCGCCACTTCTTCCAGCGAGATTTGGGTGCCGCGCTGGATTTTGATGTAGCCGAGGCGCTTGGCAATCTCGACATTGTTTTTCATCGAGTAGCCGTCGAAGACGACTTTTTTGCCTAATTTTTCGGCGAGAGTGATGACCTGCTGGACGCGGTTCAAAGACGAGGCGAAACAGCCAACGATGGTTAGGCCGGTCGCCTCCCGCATTAATTTTTCCAGGTCATGAGTGACGGCGCTTTCCGAAAGCGAATGGCCTTCCATTTCGGCGCCGGTCGAATCGCCCATGAATAATAGAACGCCCCGGTCGCCGATAGCTTTTAATTCTTCAAGATTAGCCGGCTGATCGTTGACCGGGTCTCGGTCCATCTTGTAGTCATAGGTGTGAACAATGGTTCCGACCGGCGTCTTAATTTCAAACAGCAAATCATCCGGAATGGAATGGCTGATGCGATGGGCTTTGACTTTAAAGTATTGGCCGACGCTGACTTCGTCCCCGGCTTTGAATTCTTCGATGTCGAGCGGCTTGCGGTCTTTGAACTCTTCCATCCGCCTCATGATGAGAGCTTTGGTGAGAGGCGCGGCGTAGACGTCGGGGTCGCCGACCTTATGCATGATAAACGGCACGGCGCCGATGTGGTCTAAATGGCCGTGCGAAAAGAACCAGGCCAGAACCATGTTTTCTTTGCCGGCCAGATAGCCGACGTTAGGAATCGAGAAATCGATGCCCGGCATATTCTGACGCGGGAATCCCAACCCGCCATCGATGAGGATAATTTCGTCGTTATACTGAATGGCGACCATGTTGTTCTTGCCGATTTCGCCCAGTCCGCCGAAGTGGATAATCTTAAGGCCTGTCGTCGCGCCGGCGCGGGCGTGGTCTTCGGCACTGCCTTCGTTGTCGCGCCGGAGCACTTTAATCTGGCGGACGACCGGCTTGGGCCGACGCCGGTCGCCAAAACGCGGACGCCGAGGCGCGCGGGTGGCATACTTGCGTTCATCCGGCTCGCCTCGCGTCGAAGCGGGCGAGGCTGAATTTTGCGGGGCCGAGGCCAATGTGGCTTCGGGCTTTTTTATTTCTTCTTCTGACATGCGATAATTGTCCGCGAACGCAGTGAGTGGTAACAATTATCAGCATCCGCCTTTGGCGGATTACTATATCGTTGACCCGCCGGAGGCGGGTAACTTTTTGTTCCCAATCGCTTTACTCTTGGACAAAAACTTAGAGTTTGTTTAACTATCTTTGTGCCCAGGGAGGGACTTGGTCACAACTCATGCTCGCTTCCGCTCGCATGGTCGCGACCCCGGCTCACGGTAATTTTTGCCCTTTGCAAAAATTCCATCGTTCCGCCTTTCAAGTCCCTCTCGCAAGACAATAAATTGCCTTGCTCTTAATTCTAAATAATTAATTGTGCCCAGGGAGGGACTTGAACCCTCAAAGCCTTGCGGCCGTACGCACCTGAAGCGTATGCGGTTGCCAATTTCGCCACCTGGGCAGTTACGATATGAATTTTTATTTTTTAGATAAAGCGACAAAAAGCACTTCGGTCATTACCTGTATTTAGAAAGTTCTAAAGAGGAAGTGTTTTATGTCAATGCGTGAGATAAAACATCAATACGGCCATTGTACTCCTCATCTGCAATAAAGTCAATCCCGCACATAACAAGCATCAGTTTTTCACTATTGCGGCCCAGGTAATTCTAGAAAGAATAAGCTTGTATCTTTGCTTACTTTTCAAACACTTAATCACTCAAAACAACAGCAATAAATGCTTGTTATGTGCGGGACCAAACCCGTTTGGTGTCGATATACCACTTTTCAATATTGGCGAATCGGTCGGCGGGCGTGGCGATGATGGTCGTATTTACGCCTTTAATGTCAGTGGTCTGGGGATAAAGATATAACGGGTTATACAGAAATACCGCCGGCGCGTCGCTTATAACTATCTTTTGAAAGTCGTCATATTTCTGGGCCCGGTCAATGGGGTTGAGCGATTGGCGAGCGTCTTCCAGAAGGCCATCGGCGGTTTTATTGCTATACAGGGCTAAATTCAAACCAAGTTTCTGGGTTTGAGAGGAATCCCAAAAACTGAACGGATCGGGATCAAGGTCTAAAATCTCACCGAACAAAAGCGACTGATAGCTTCGGTCTTTGATGACTTGCTGGAGTTGGGGCGTGTCCAGGGCATCGACAATAACCTCAACGCCCGCCTTGCTCCACTGGTCCTTGATAATATTAGCGATTTGAACCAATTCGGGCAAGGTTGAAGTAGTAATGTGCATGGTCAGACGGGCCTGATTTTTGCCGCTGCCTTTTTGTAATATTCCCTTGCTGTCGGCACTGGTCCAGCCGTCCGCCGCCAGAATGGTTTTGGCCTGGTTTAGGTCGTAGGTATATTTAGTGATATCTTGTCCGACATCTAGGACAGTCTCGATGAGCGGCGAATAAATAGCCGAGCCCTTGCCATCGGCGACGGTATTGATGATGGCTTGCTTGTCGGTGGCGTAATTGAGGGCGAGACGGACGTTCTTGTCGGCGAGGACCGGGTTTTGGGTTTGATTAAAGAAAACGCCGAAGTAGCGCGGTATTTTTAATTCAGTGATATTGACGCGCTGTTTGAACTTTAATTTATTAAGATTTTGCGGAGAAATCAAGGAAAGATTCTGAACCTCGTTGCTATTGTAGGCGGTAATCATGCTGTCTTCCGAGTCGTAGAATTTAATAATGACCGTGTCGATATACGGCCGGCCGTCATAAAAGTTTTTGTTGGCCGTAAGTTGGTAGGATTGGATTTGGCCGAGGTCGTCTTTCTGGAGCTTTTCAAACATATAAGGGCCGGAGCCGATGGGTTTTAAATTGTAGTCCGCCGAAGCAAAGTTAATCGGCTGAACGGTGCCCCAGATATGTTGCGGCAAAATGCCGAGGGTAAGATTATTTAAAAACTGGGCGTACTTGTTATTGAGTTTAAACATGACCATCAGATCGTTGATTTTGGTGATGGTCACGCCCTGCCAGTTCACGCGCTGGGGACTGCCATAATCGGCGTTCTGGGCGGTTTGAATAGTATAGACGACGTCATCGGCCGTCAGTCTCTCGCCGTCTTGCCACAGAATGTTGTCTTTGAGGTAAACCGTGTAATTCAAACCGTCGCTGGAAATTTCATATGACTTGGCGAGGTCGGGGACGAGCTGGCCGGCTTCGTTGTGCTTGAGCAGGCCCGAATAAATCAGACTCGCCAGGTCGCGGTCGGGGTCATTGGTTTGGGCCAAGAGCGGATTGATGTGCCTCGGCTGGCCGACAATACCCTCGCTGAATGAACCGCCGTAACTCGCGATGGGCTTAGTAAAGTGATTATAGGCTGTGAACGGAATCGCGATGACGCTACCGGCGATAATTAAAAGAAAAGTTAAAATCCAATAGCGCTCGCGCTTGGAAAGCACCTTTGGCAGAAGGCGCAATTGGTCCAGCCAGCCGTAGTGCCGACGTAAAATGTTTTTGTTGTGTTCTTTAGGCTGGTCGGGTTTTGGTTCGGTGGGAGAATCCTGTTTCAGGCCAAAAAAATCTTCTAAAGGATGTCGGTCGTTTTGCATGAATAAAGAAGACCAGTCGCACAAGGCGACTGGAATTATTAGCCGAGCCGGACGGCGAGGACGCAGGCGATGATGAATAGCACGGCGATGACGATGGTGAACTGGAAAATGACTTTTTCCGCCCCGCGCTTGGTGCTGTAGCCGACACCCGAACCGCCGAACGTAGACGATAAACCGGCGCCGCGCTGTTGGAGCAAAATACCGATGACCAATAACAGGGCGAGACCCATCTGCGCATACGGCAAGAATTTTATCAATGTATTCATTTTGGTTTTTATTTTTCTAAGTTCTAAATTCTAAGTCCTATTTCTCTAGGCCACTTCCGCGATGCCTGAAAATATTAAATTTACGATACTGACAATGATCGTACCCCAGAACAATGCCACGAAACTCTCAATCGTGACGAACGTCACGAGATAATCCAGTAACCAGAGGATGAGCATGTTGATAACGAACGTGAACAGGCCGAGGGTCAGCAGAATAAGCGGGAAGGAGATGAGTTTCAGGATTGGCCGGACAATCATGTTCAGGAGCGCGAGGACCAATCCCGCGATCAAATACTGCTCCCATGAACCCGACACCACAAACCCCGTGACTAGATAAAAAGCCACATACAACGCCACCGCATTCCCCAAAATTCTGATGATAAACCTTAACATATTCAGCAGTATCTACTTTAGCATTTTAGGGCAGAATATTCAACCGCTTACTGATTGATTGTGAAGCTTACGATAGTAAGAAATGGCAAAGCGGTGAGCTTCGGAGTCGATGGTCAACAGAAGATTTTTATCGGTGAGGCCAAGTTTGGTTAGTGGGACAGGTTGTTTACGATTCGGAATCACAAGAAGATGACCCATGTGTTTGTCATTCTTAGAAATACCGATGACGGGAATTTTTATGTTCATTTCTTTGAGCGTGGTGAGGGCTGAACTGACTTGGCCTTTGCCGCCATCAATCAAAATCAAATCAGGGAATGGCCATTCGGGGTGGTTGAGGCGGCGCTCGAGGATTTCGCGGAGCATGGCGGTGTCATTGGCGCCCCGGACTGTTTTGATATTGAACTTCCTATAGAAATTTTTATCGGGCAGGCCGTTGACGAATGTGACCATCGCACCGGTGGCATGGGCGCCCTGAATGTTGGATACGTCGTAGCCTTCGATTCTAATAATCGGTTTATTTATTTTCAATAATTTCGGCAATCCCGAATTATACTCTTTCAATATTTCCGAATTCTTAATGACTTGGGCGTTGTAGAAAACTCTCTCGAGCCGATTGAGTTTATTCCGTAATTCAATCGCATTATCAAAATCATGTTTCTTGCCCGCCGTTTCCATTTCTTTTTTCAATTCTTTGACCAGTGATGACTTACGGCCACTCAAAATATCTCGGAGAGCTTTAATATTCTGTTTGTATTGATTTTTAAATATCCTTAATTCTTGATTCGTGCTTCTTGCTTCTGGATTTTGCAGGCAGCAAAATCCAAGGCATTTATTGATGTGATAGTTCAAACAAAAATTGTGATGCTTCTGGGTGCAGGTGCAGTAGGGGAAAATATTGCGGAGATATTTGAGCGTCGCTTTCAACGCCGCACCATCGGTAAAAGGACCGATGTAGGTGGCTGAGACCTTGGCGTTTGAACCCAGACCCTTGAAACCAGTCCCGTCGGTTTCCTCACGTCGGCCCAAGCGCCGCCGTGAGCCTCCTTCCGCTACTGGGTTCAAAACCAAAGTCTCAACCACCTTGGGTTGATGGGTGAGAAATATTCTCGGGAATTCATCGTTCGTAATCGCGACGAAAAAATACTGCTTATCGTCGCGAAGCATTATGTTGAATTGCGGCCGCAGTTGCTTGATGAGCTGGGATTCGAGGATGAGGGCTTCGATGTCCGAGTGAGTTTCGATATGGGTCAAATGGTCAGCCGTGGCAATCATTTTTTGGATTCGCGAATCGGTTGTTTTGGTATACGAAGCCAAACGTCGTTTGATTGATGATGCCTTTCCTATATAAATATCATTTTTTGTGTTTTGAAAACGATAAATCCCCGGACTATCGGGCATTTTGGCAACAAGTTCTTTGAGCTTTGCGATGTGCATTTGAAGTACCCGCCAGAGGCGGGTCAGCCGTTATTCATTCGGCTGATATTATACAATATTTCGCCGTAAATGAACAGTAGTGATTTCGGTGGTTTTTCCTTAGGATAGGAAGATGCAAATCGAAGACGCAATCTTGGCGACATTGGCCTATTACGATGGCCTCGATTATCCGTTGAGCGCGTTTGAGTTGTATCGGTATATTATAAATCCTAAACGATTGAAGCCACACGTTGAAAGTCTGGAAGCAATTGCGCTTACTGATATATATGAAGCGGTCGAAGAATTGCTTGGCCGAGGCGCAATAGAAGAAGAGCATGGTTTTTATTTTCTTAAAGGCCGAATGGGTCTCTCGGGGTTGCGTCTGGAGCGGGAAAAAATATCGGCCCAGAAATGGCGGCGATGTCTGCATAGAGCCTACTGGCTCCAGTTGGCGCCGTGGATTCGGGGAATGTTTGTGTCAGGCTCGCTCGCGCTGGGGACGGTGAGTACAGAAAGTGATTTCGATATTTTAGTTTTGGTTGAACCGGGCCGGCTTTATCTCGCGCGGTTATTGTTGTCTGGTGTAGCATCTTTGATTGCCGCTCGGCGGACGCGTTATGAAACTACTGCGCCGGATAAGTTTTGTTTCAATCATTATTTGACGACCGATGCTTTAAACATCAAACACGAAAGCCTCTACAATGCTCAAACCTATGCTCATCTGGTACCGCTGGCGGTTAGTCCGGCTCTGGCGGGTAAATTCTTTGCCGAAAATTTATGGATTAATAAATATGTGTATAATTTCACGCCTCATCAGCAGACTATTCGCCGAACGGTTCGGCCGAGCGGATTTTTAAAAGGTATCGCCAAGCTGATTGAATTTGTTGGCCAAGGAAGTATCGGTGATATGTTTGAGAAATTAGCTCGTCAGTATCAGCAGAAACGCATTGGCTCAAATCCCGCCACCCATGCCACCGGCGGCCGAGTCATATATACCAGCACCGAGCTTGAATTCCATCCGCATTCATTCGAACGAATCATCCTTGACTATTACAATGAAACCACTCATAGGCTAGGCGTTTCGATGAGCCCCGAACCTGATTCAGGGCTTCGCGAGTAAGGTTGACTTTTTACTTTTCTTGTACTAAAATTAGCAATCATTAAAGTCAACCTCAAAAATCATATGATTAAACCAACTTCAGACCACGTCGTCATCGAACCTGTCCGAGAAGAAAGGAAAAAAGGCGGGATTCTTTTGCCGGATACGGTGGAAAAAGAGAAATCCGAAAAAGGGGAAATCGTCGCCGTCGGACCCGGCAAAATGAACGCGGAAGGCCGGCGCGTGCCGATGGAAGTTAAAAAGGGCGATGTAGTGATTTTCACGAAGTACGGTCCGCGGACAATGAAGATTCCTGCCGGCCGGCCAGGCGGGGACGACCGAGAATACTTAATCGCTCGCGAAGAAGACATACTGGCAATTATCAAGTAATCGCGTAATTTCTAAGTACTAATTTCTAATTCCTAAAAAATGGCTAAGCAGATACTATACAAACAGGACGCGCGGGAAGCCTTGAAGCGCGGCGTCGATAAGATTGCCAATGCGGTCAAAGTGACACTTGGGCCCAAAGGGCGCAATGTCATTCTTGATAAAGGCTATGGTTCGCCCGTGATTACCAAAGACGGCGTGACGGTGGCGAAAGAAATCGAACTCAAAGACAAATTCGAGAATATCGGCGCGAATTTGATTCGGGAAGTGGCGTCAAAGACTAACGACGTCGCCGGCGACGGTACCACGACCGCGACAGTGCTGGCCCAAGCCATCGTCGCCGAAGGCTTTTCGGCCGTGAATGCGGGCGCGAATCCGCTCGTGCTGAAAAAGGGCATGGACAAAGCCGTAGACTGGGTGGTTGGATTTTTAGAAAAACGGGCTCAAAAAGTCACCAAAGCTAATCTCAAAGAAGTGGCTTCGATTTCCGCCAACGATTCTGAAATCGGAGATTTGATTGCGGAAGTGTTCAACAAAGTCGGCAAGGACGGCGTGGTGACAGTCGAAGAATCCCAATCCACGGAAATGGCGACCGAGTTTGTCGAGGGTCTGCAAATCGAGCGCGGGTACGTGTCGGCTTATATGGCCACCAACACCGAGCGCATGGACGCTTCGTATGACGATTCGCATATCTTGATTACCGATCGCAAGATTTCCTCGGTGCAGGATATCGTGCCCCTACTCGAAAAGATTTCCCAGGCCGGCAAGCGCCAGCTCGTGATTATCGCCGAGGATGTCGATAGTGAAGCGCTGACCACGCTGGTTCTGAACAAGCTCCGCGGGACTTTCTCCACGCTCGCCATTAAAGTCCCGGGCTTCGGTGATCGTAAAAAAGAAATGCTCGAAGATATTGCCATCATCACCGGCGGACAAGTCATTACCGAAGAAAAAGGGATGAAGCTTGAAGCCGTTGAGCTAGCCATGCTCGGCCATGCTCGCCGAGTCGTCGCCACTAAAGAAAAGACGACCATCGTCGGCGGGAAAGGCAAAAAGGCGGACATCGATAAGCGTGTCGCTCAACTCAAGAAACAAATCGAATTATCAACTTCCGGTTTTGATAAAGAAAAATTCCAAGAACGGCTGGCCAAGCTTTCTGGTGGCGTCGCCGTGATTAAAGTCGGGGCTTTAACCGAAACTGAATTGAAGGAAAAGAAATTCCGCATTGAAGACGCGGTCAACGCGACTCGGGCGGCCCTAGAGGAAGGCATTGTTGCCGGTGGCGGCGTGGCCTTGTTTGAAGCCTCCAAAGAATTAACCATAAAATCGGTGGGTAAAATACCGGAAGTCGGCGACGAAGCCAAGGGCGTCATGCTTATCAAAACAATTCTTGAACGCCCGCTCCGCGCCATTGCCGAGAATGCCGGCAAAGATTCCAACGATGTCGCTCGCCATGTCTATGGCTTGCCCGCCGGCCAAGGCTTTAATGCTTCAACTAGCGAGTACGTCGAGATGATTAAAGCCGGCATCATCGATCCGCTCAAAGTCGTGAAGACCGCCCTCCTAAATGCCGTCTCCGTCGCTTCCATGATTCTCACGACCGAAGCCGTCGTCACGGATATTGAAACAGAAAAAGAGGTCAAACCTAATTTTCCTTCGGAATATTAACTACTCTCGATAATACATTCTCATAGGCAGTGTTTAGGCTGGCTTTCCTTTTTGCGTGCTTAAGGTAATCAGTTTTAGTATTGAAACTCGTACTCTATTGTTGTAGTATCTAGATATCTCGTTTAACTTTTAAATATATGGTTATATATATCATTTGGGCGGTCGTCATCATCTTGGTTCTCTGGTTGGTTGGTGCGTTTAACGGATTGGTTCGGGCTCGCAATCGGGTCAAAGAAGCTTGGTCGGATATTAATGTCCAGCTTCGCCGCCGGCATGATTTGATTCCGAATCTTGTCGAAACGGTCAAGGGTTATGTCGCTCACGAAGCCGGCGTGCTGGAAGCCGTTACGAAAGCTCGGACCGAAGCGGTCTCGGCGGGTAGCATGGCCCAGAAAGGCCAAGCCGAAAATATGCTCTCGGGCGCGCTGGGTAAGCTTTTCGCTTTAGCCGAAGCCTATCCGACTCTCAAAGCTAACGAAAACTTCGCTAAGCTTCAGGATGAATTGACCGACACCGAAGACAAGATTCAGGCGGCCCGCCGGTTCTACAACACCAATGTCATGGACTTCAACACTAAGCTCGAAGTCTTCCCGACCAATATGATCGCCTCTTCTCTTGGTTTCACCCGCGAAGAATTGTTCCAGCTCGGTTCCGCCGACGAAGCCGTGTTACCGAAGGTTAGCTTCTAGTTAAAATATTGCTAAAAACTAATGGCCACGCTGTACACCCAGCACGATGTAAATATTCGGAAGACGTGGTTATTGATGACCGCGTTCTTCGTGCTGATTATCGGACTGGGATTTTTGTTCAGCTACGCGTACGGCTCGCTGGATATTTTGTATATTGCGGTGGCGTTGTCGGTGGGCATGAATTTTATGGCCTATTGGAAGTCGGATTCGATTGCGCTGGCGATGGCTCATGCCCAGCCGACCACTCGCGCGGGCCATGAGGAGCTGTATCGCATTATCGAAAATCTCTCCATCACCGCTGGCCTGCCAACGCCGAGAATATATATTCTGCCCGACCAGCAAATCAACGCTTTCGCGACGGGACGGAATAAAGACCACGCGGCCATTGCCGTGACCCAAGGCGCGCTGACCCGCTTGAATAAAACCGAACTGGAAGGCGTGCTGGCGCACGAGCTGTCCCACGTCGGCAACAATGACATTCTGGTCTCGTCGGTGACGGTTGTCTTGGCGGGATTGATTTCCATCCTGGCGAATTTCTTTATCCGCATCAGTTTCTTCAGCGGCCGGGGGAACAATCGCGACAGCGAGGGCGGGGCCTTAGTCATGGCCGTGGCTCTGGTCGCGGCCATCCTGGCGCCCATCGCGGCCACCATGATTCAGCTCGCCGTCTCCCGCAAGCGCGAGTTCCTGGCCGATGCTTCGGGTGCATTGCTCACGCGTTATCCCGAAGGCTTGGCCAACGCCTTGGAGCGTATCGCCGAAGACCAACAGCCCATGCGCGAAGCTTCCCACGCCACCGCGCATTTGTATATTTCTAATCCTTTCAAGGGCAAGCAAAAAGATTCTTGGTTCACAAAACTCTTCATGACCCACCCGCCCCTTGAAGAACGAATCCGGATTCTGCGGGGAATGGACCCCGTTCGAAGTCTCGCTCGCGCCAAAGGCGCGAGTCCTACGGACCTCGGCGGGGCTACTTCGAACGGGGTGGATATAAAATAGATGGATTTTAAAAACAAAAAAGTGCTCATCTTCGGTTTTGGCGTTCTCGGCGGCGGTTTAGCGACGACGAATTGGCTTTTGGAGCAAGGGGCCCAGGTAACGGCGACCGATTTAAAAACTCAAGAACAGCTCGCCGATTCGTTATCAAAAATTGAGGGCCAAGTTGAATTGCGTCTTGGAGGCCATTCTAAAAAAGATATTGAAGGCAATGATATAATCGTCGTGAATCCCGATGTCTCGATTCGGAATGAATTTATTCAATATGCCCTAGAGCTCGGCAAAGATGTCGTAAACGAAGCGATTATATTTTTTAAAAATTTTGGAAGACCGATTATTGCAGTGACGGGGACACGAGGCAAGACCACCACCGCGGCGTGGACGGAATATTTTCTTAAATCAAAATTCAAATCATCGATTGCCGGAAACTCAACGACCCATCCATTTTTAAAAGTCCTCGGACAAGCGGCCGAGTTCGATATGGCCGTGGCCGAAATTTCATCATTTCATTTGGAATTATTTGACCAGGCGAAGATAATCGGCCCGTCGATAGCCGTCATTACTAATATTTTCCAAGACCATCTTAATCGCCACCAAACACTAGAGGAATATGTTCGAGTAAAAGCGAACATTTTTAAATATCAAACGTCGAATGATAATCTCGTCCTGAATTATGATAATAAATGGACTCAATTTTTTCTAACTCAAAAACCGCAGGCCAAGCTTTGGTATTTCTCCGGCCAAGCTTTACCCGCAGGCCATAATGGAGTTTGGTCAGACGCCGAGGCCATATATTTTCGCACTGCGGACAAAGAAGCAAAAGTTCTCGCCTTGAGCGATTCAGTCCTGATGCGAGGCGAGCATAATATTTATAATCTTTTAGTATCAGCTCTTTCGGCTCATCTGGCCGGTTGTTCATGGAAGGATATTCAATCTCGGATTGATAGTCTCCCTGAAATTCCTTTTCGTCAGGAAATGATTATAAAAACCGACATTCTCACGGTCGTGAATGACACAACTGCCACGTCGCCGGAGGGTACTATTCAAGCCCTCAAACGATTTGGCAGTCTGGAGACCATTTTGATTATCGGCGGGACGGATAAGGCTTTGGATTTTACAGAATTAGGAGAAATAATACCCAAGTTTATTCAGCCTAGCAATATTGTGCTTCTGGCTGGTAGCGCCACCGAAAAAATACGATTGGCTCTGGGCGAGTTTGCCGCGAATTGTCCCGTCTATGATTCACTTCAAGAATGCGTTGAGATTGCCTTTAAAAAATCTGGCCAATACCCTCAATCCGTAGTACTATTTTCCCCAGCTTCTAAGAGTTTCGATAAATTCAAAAACGAGTATGACCGTGGCGAACAGTTTAATAAATTAGTTAAGAGATATCATGGACAAAACACTGCTTGAGGCATATACAATAATTCATGGTTCCGAACCCGCTCCGGGGATGGAAGAATGGCAAGCGGCAAAATATGTACTAGAAAACATGGATGTGCCTAAGCTCGGTGAAGATTTAGCAAAGCGGACGTTATTTAGTTTGATAAATAGGATTCGGTATCCAAATAAAGAGCTGACTACTGAAATTGTTGGTGGTGCCGAAGATGAGCTCACTGAATTCTATCCCGAGCGGGGAGATAAGGACATGGACATGCATGTGGCTGAATGGCTCGAAGCTGAATATTGGACAGAAAAAGAAAAAGGGCTAAAAGTAGACCGGTCTAGCGAAGTTAAGATTAAATAATATGCCTAAAAAAATCACAAAATTGGAGTCGATTGATTTTGAGGTTCGAGGCGGGAAGAAACTGTCCGGGAGCATCGAAACCAAATTTTCCAAGAACGGTTCGGTGGTTCTTTTGTGCGCTTCGCTGTTGAATCGGGGCAAAACCACTCTGCACGGCATCGCTCGGATTGAAGAAGTTAATCGGTTGATTGAGGTCATGGAAAGTATTGGTGTTTCAATAAAATGGACGGGCCATAACAGCCTCGAAATCCAACCGCCGCCAAAACTGTCCATCGGCAAGTTGAATCGCGAAACGGCGGCCATAATCCGTTCCAGTCTGATGCTGATTGGCTCGCTTGTTCACCGAGAGAAACATTTTAAACTACCTCACGCCGGCGGATGCAAGATGGGCGAGCGAACCATCGCGGCTCATCGCTACGGTCTGGAAAAACTAGGCGTCCACATTGAAACCGACCATAAATATTATCAAGTCCGAGTCGGCCGGCTCCATCCCGCCGAAATTATCATGTACGAAGCGGGCGATACGGCCGCGAATAACATCCTCATGGCGGCGGCGCTGATTCCTGGCACGACGACGATTCGCTTCGCCCCGCCGAACTATCAAGTCCAAGAACTCTGTTTCTTTCTGGAAAAAATGGGCGTCAAAATTGAAGGCGTCGGCACGACCAATTTAGTCGTCCAGGGCATCAAGGGATTTAATGAGCCTTTGGAATATCACAACAGCGAAGATCCGATTGAATCGATGATGTTTATCTCGGCGGCTGTTACGACTAATTCAAAATTAACTATCACTCGCGCGCCCATTGATTTCTTGCTGGTGGAACTGCTTAAACTCGAAAAGATGGGCTTGAAGTTTTCTCTGTCGGCCAAGTATAAATCCGAGAATGGCCGGACCGATTTGGTCGATATCGCCGTCTTGCCTTCTAGGCTCAAGGCATTGACCGATAAAATTCACTCTTTGCCGTATCCGGGCATCAATTCAGACAATCTGCCCTTTTTTGTGCCCATCGCGACCCAAGCTCAAGGCGTAACGCTTATCCACGATTGGATGTGGGAGAATCGGGCGATTTATTTTACCGAGCTTAATCGGCTGGGCGGCCAAGTGGCGCTGGCCGATCCGCACCGAGTCTTTGTCACCGGCAAGACGAAATTAAAAGCGGGCCAAGTGGTCTGTCCGCCGGCGCTCCGGCCGGCCATGATTGTTCTCATCGCCATGCTCGCCGCCGAAGGCACCTCGATTCTCCGCAATATCTACTCCATCAGCCGAGGCTACGAAGAAATCGCCCAGCGCCTCAACTCCATCGGCGCCGATATCCGCGTGATAAAGTAGATAGGTTTTCAAAAGGTATAAAGTGTATTAAGATAAGTCCCATGAACGACCAATCACGCCCAGAACAGCCAAAAACACCACTCGAACAATTTCGGAGAAAGATGGCGGGCCTAAAAGAGGAAGGAAAAATTCTTGGCAAACAAGCACATTTTGAATCTGTTAATCCTGAAAAGTTGGATGAACGAGACATGCAGATTTATGAAACTATTTTAAATTTTGACCTTAAGACTGGTGACGTTGATGAATTATTCAAAATAATTCATCAACACAAGGAAGAGTTAGAGGTAACAGGCAATGAGACTCAAAAAGTTTTTTTGGCGTATCTAGCCAATCTTGTTCAAGGAAAAGTAGAAAAGGATCTTATTCGGTAAATTTATAATCACGGAGGAGTCGGATAGTGGTTTATTCCACCGCCTTGGAAAGGCGGCATCCCGCAAGGGATACGTGAGTTCGAATCTCACCTCCTCCGCAGTCAGTACTTTTTATCGGAAGACCCGAGTGCCTCCGATAAAAAGTACATCAAAAACAGCACTGTATCAGGTGCTGTTTTTGATGCTCAACAAGTATTTAATTACTGCTCAATGGTGACGATGCCTTTGGTAATCTTGATCTTTGATTTGAGGAATCCCATCAGTTCACGCCTCTCTTGGTTCGTACCCTCTTTGAGAACGTATCTAGCGTAGGTCTTTGAATCAATATTGTCATGCTTGGCTTTTGGATCAGAGAATCCGAGAACGCCCCGCTGGAATTTATTGAACCGTTTTAATTCCTCTTCAAATTTATGTTGTACACCCAACATATTGAAATCAATCTGATCAAGAACTTTTATTAATTGATCAATGAGTGCCTCCTCGCGGATGTATCCGCCTTTGCAATGCCGGTCTTTTGCCCGGCCACAACCGTAGTAGATGTACTTGGCGGTGGTGCCGTCTTTCAGTTGCTTATATTTCTCCTCGGCGCTAACCATTGATTCACATAATCCGCAAACCATTAACTTGGTAAAGGCGAACTCATGACTCGTCCGGACAATGTTGTCACGTTTGAGTTGTTGCTGAACGAGATCGAACAGTTCTTTGGTCACAATCGGCTCGTGCTTACCCTGATACCAATTACCGCTCTTTTTGGGATACTCAAAGATACCATAGTAGAACGGGCTTTGGAGAAGCCGGAATATATTTCCTAGTGCCAAATTATGATTGCCGACCGTCTTGAAGTTCAGTTCAAATCTTAACCAGTGATATATCTTCCGGCCCGACCATTTCTCATGGGCCATTTTCTCGTATATCTTTTTAATAATGGGCGCTCTATCAGGATCAAGGATGACTTGGCACTTCTTATCCATCAATCCTTGATTAAGATAGCCACATGGGGCCATGCCCGGCCAAAGGCCCATCTCTACTCTAGTGCGTAGCCCTCGCTTTACATTGATGCCCCTATTGTCATTCTCTAACTTTGCTTGGCTACCCAATATCATGAGCAGGAATTTTTCATTTGGGTTATTTGAAAATCGTTGGCCGTAGGTTCTGATTTCTTTGAGGATACCGGCATCCATTAAATCCACGACTCGGCCGAGGTCACCGGCATTTCTACTGATACGATCCGGTGCCCAGGTCAAAATGCCATTATATTTGCCTTGGCGTATCTCTTCTATGATTTCATTGAAGACCGGTCGTTGGCCGGTTTCTTTGGCAGAGTGGCTTTCTCGTTTCATGGTCACGATTTCTAGCCCCTCCTTATCTGCTAAAAGGAGCATCTCTTTGATTTGGCTATCAATAGAGAGGACCTGACGTTCCTCTGATTCGCTCGATTTCCTTGCATACAGGCAATACTTCACTCCAATAGGGATCACGGCCGGCTTGGGGATCCCTGGAACCCCTTGAATTGGTATGTTGTTCATACACCAATGAATGACGCGTACCCCCGAAGGAGTCCAGAGCGTCCCAAGAGCCTAGAGTTGGTAAGTTGACATATGTATACTTGCTTTATTTCCTTATTCGTGTATAATGGCTATATATGTCAATTAATAAGTCTCAATTCATTACAGTAGCGGAGATGGCCAAAATGCTTGGTCTCACTCGGGCGGCTATAAATAAGCAAATTTCAGAGGGTAAAATACCTGCAGAGAAGGTTGGGCGTAACTACCTTATTCCCAAATCAGCCCTTCCGGCTAATCTCCAAGAGCGTATCCGAAAGGGTCAGAAGGAAGCCACAAAAAACGTGATAGAAAAAAGCCACCACCATGATCTTGATTTTGAGAAAGAGCTTTGGGCGGCGGCTGATAAACTCCGAGGCAACATCGATGTTTCCGAATACAAGAACATCGTTCTTGGTCTTCTATTTTTAAAATACATTTCAGACTCTTTCTATAAACGCCGCGAGGAACTCAAAACCCTCACGCTTGATCCAAAGAACGAAGATTTTTATGTAAAAGACGATAAAGCTAGGGCACACATCCTTGAAACCAAAGATTTTTACAAGAGTGCCGGCGTGTTCTACGTGCCTGAAAAGTCGCGCTGGGAGTATCTACAGACCAAAACGATGCATCCAGATATTGGACAGGTACTCGACAAAGCCATGGATCTCATTGAAGAAGATAATCGAGCTGAGCTTGAAGGTGTTCTTCCTAAAATTTATACCCGTACAACTCTCGACCATGCCGTCATTGGTGAACTCGTAAATATATTCTCGCGGATTTCGTTTGACCACGATTTTGATCGAGAGAAAGATATCCTTGGTCGTATTTATGAATACTTCCTTGGTCAATTTGCATCTTCCGAAGGTAAACGTGGTGGAGAATTTTTTACACCAAGATCAATTGTTAAACTTCTTGTCGAGATACTCGAGCCATATGAAAACGCACGAGTGTTAGATCCTGCGTGTGGTAGCGGTGGAATGTTTGTATCTATAGGTGAATATCTTTTAAATCATGGACAAGACCCATCGAAACTTGCCATCAATGGTCAGGAAAGTAATCAGACCACACTTCGTCTTGCGAAGATGAATCTTGCTATCCGTGGTCTCTCTGGAAAAATTGAGTTGGGTAATACCTATTATCAAGATAAGTTTCCTAATCTTCAGGCAGATTTTGTAATCGCCAACCCTCCTTTCAACGCTGAGTGGGAACCATCAAAACTTGCTGATAATGATCCCCGCATAACTCTCGGTACACCGCCAAGCGGTAGCGCGAATTTTATGTGGGTACAACACTTCGCCCACCACCTCGCCCCCACTGGCTATGCGGGATTTGTGATGCCAAATGGGGCCCTGGCCGTATCAGGGAAAGAAGGAGATATGCGCCAAAAGTTGATTGAGCAAGATCTGGTCGAGGTAATTATTTCCTGCCCCGGAAAGCTTTTCTATAACGTCTCACTCCCAGTATCTCTGTGGTTCTTAGCCAAAAATAAATCCGGCGACCGCTTCCGCAAACGCTCTGGCGAAACTCTTTTTATTGATGCTCGTGAAACGTTTGAACAGATTTCTCGTAAACAAGTTGTTTTTAACCCAAAACATATTGAAAAGATTGCGGGTACTGTTCGCGCATGGCGAGGAGAGTTAGGGGCTGATAAATACAAAGACATCTCCGGCTTCTGCAAATCAGCAACGTTGAAAGAAATACAGAAAAACAGTTACGTGCTTACGCCTGGTCGCTATGTTGGTTTGGCCGACATCGAGTACGATGGAATTTCATTTGAAGATAAGATGAAGAAACTATCTGGTGAACTTCGGGCTACATTTGTTAAGGGTCGGGAGTTGGAGAAAGAAATCGAGAAAAATCTTAAAGAATTAGGGTTCTAAATATGAAAAAGAAGATAATAAAAAAACCTGTAGCTAAAAAAGTGGTATCCGCATCATCTTTGCAGAGCATACGTTTTTTGGCAGAGCAACTGGGTGAAATTATTCCGGCTACTTCAATGAATAAAACCGGTTTTTGTTTCACCACTCTCGCGAAAGAATACAAACTTAAAAAATACTGGGAGAATAAAGGTCAAAAGAAAGAATCAATTGCCAGTTTTCTTAAGCTGGTCTACAAAAAACATCCGAGGGTATTAAAGAAACTCATCAGGGAAAACCTGTCACGAGCTATTGAGCGAAGACATAAAAACGGAAACCCGATTTTAAGACAAGAGGCGGATAATCTAAGCACAACCTTATTTAAACTAAATATTGATTTAAAAAAGGAAATTGGAGAATTGGATTTACCGACTACCAGACCGAGCATAGTCCCTCCTAGAATCGAGATGCAAAAAGCACTTGGCGTGCTAAGTCTTCATCCTATGTTATTGCCAGACTGTAAGAAACTTTTTGACGACGGACACCTTAATGAATCGGTGAGAAAAGCTCTAGAAAAATATGAGGTCTATGTCAGAGATAGCTCGGGTTTAAGTCTTATGGGAACCAACCTTATGGAACAAGCTTTTAGTGAAAAGGGTTCTAAGATTTCAATAAGCAACGATCCTGATGTTAGGAGGAAGGAAGGTCTACAAACAGGATTCAAAGATATATCCCGCGGTGCAATGGAATATTGGAAGAACTATGCTTCTCATGGCGATGAAGAGCAAATGCCGGCACAGGATGCTATCGCGATACTCGGTGTCGTCAGTCATCTTTTGTATGTAGTGCAAAAAAGTAAAGAAACAACTATATGAGTAAATTATTAGAACAAATAAATATATCTGACAAAAAACTTTTTCAACTAAAAGATCTGTTTGATATTGGCCCACAGTATGGATATACAGAAAGTGCTAGTAAAGATAAGATTGGTCCTAGATTTTTAAGAATCACGGATATTCAAGGGAATATTGTTGATTGGGAAACAGTACCATATTGTAAAATACCCGAAAAAGATAAAAGTAAATATCTTTTAAAAAAAGATGATCTTGTCTTCGCTCGTACTGGGGCGACGACAGGAATGAGTTACTTCATTGATTCAGATTTGAGTGAAGATGCTGTTTTTGCTTCTTATCTCATTCGTCTTCGTTTTAATAAAAAAATGTGTTCTCCCGAGTTGCTTAAATACTTTTTTCAGTCAAGAAATTATTGGGGCCAAGTCAATGGATCGCTATCAGGTAGCGCACAGCCTGGTATAAATGCAGTCACGCTTTCAGAAATGTATGTAAAGCTTCCTGTAGATCTACCAACCCAAAAGAAAATCGCGGAAATACTATCTGCCTATGATGCAAAAATTGAGAACAACAACAAAGAAATTAAATGGCTCGAGGAATTAGCTCAAATCACTTTCAATGAATGGTTTGTAGCCTTTCGTTTTCCGGGTTGGGAGAAATTAAAAATGATTGATAGTGAGGTGGGGAAAATTCCGGAAGGGTGGAGCATGCAAATAGTATCAGGTGTTGCCAAAGTAATACTCGGGGGTACACCATCTCGAGAAAGGCCTGAATACTGGAGTGGTAACATCCCATGGATTAATTCTGGTGAAGTAAATAAACTTCGTGTTATCGATGCAACCGAATATATAACCGAGACTGGTTTAAAGAATTCTAATGCTCAGTTAATGAAGGCCGGGACTGTCTTAATAGCCATAACCGGAGCCACTCTTGGCCAAGTTAGCAGGCTGGAAATTGACTCAGCTGCCAATCAATCAGTTGTTGGAATATTTGATAAATCAGAAAAAATTAATGAGTTTCTATATTTATTTATAAAGAAAAATATCCCCGACTTAATATTGGGTGCATCTGGTGGTGCACAGCAACACATAAACAAGCAGATGGTGAGTGAATACGGAATCCTTATCCCCAATGAAAAGGTTCTTTCCGATTTTAGATCAAAGATATCTCCAATTTTCTTTCAAATTAGAAACTTAATTTTTGAGAACATGTCACTTCAAAAATCAAGAGACCGCCTTCTTGAAAAACTCATATGAATCCTCTAAACGAAAACAACCTTACCGAGCAATCTCTCATCGAATGGCTGAAAAGTCAGGGCTATGAGCATGCCAGGGGTCCGGAGATAAATCCTGGTCAACCAAACGCTGAGCGGGAGGATTTTCGTGGCGTTGTATTGAAAAATCGTCTTCTTGGGGCAGTCCGTCGATTAAACCCACAACTTCCGGCCCAACAAGCAGAACAGGTCGTCGATGATATCGCCGGCTATCACAATGCGGATCTCGTTCTTGGTAACAAGGAAATGTTTACTCTTATCACTGAAGGGGTTAAAAAAACTTGGCGTGAGCAAGGTGAAGAGAAAACAGAAGTCGTGAAACTGATTGATTTTACAAATACAGATGCGGATGAATTTTTAATTGTGAACCAATTCACGGTTCAAGGCATAGACGATGTATGCCGTCTCGATGGTGTCTTATTTGTGAATGGTCTTCCGTTGATAGTTCTTGAACTAAAGAGTCCTGTTCATGGGCAAGCGACTATCGGTCAGGCATATCGGGATATAGAATATTATAAAAAAGAGATTCCAAAAATTTTCTTATACAATCAAATCGTGTGTTCAAGTGATCTTACTGAGGCTAGACATGGAACGATATCTTCTTCATGGGAACGATATGGCACATGGAAAGGTATTGAATCAGAAAACGACACACCTAAAGATACGGCGGAGCTTGAAGTACTCGTTAAAGGTCTTTTTAATAAAGCCCGACTACTTGATGTCATGCAGAATTTCACAATATTTGAGGCTGATGGCGATGGTGATGCAGTGACATACACAAAAAAGATGGCTATGTACCACCAGTACTATGGAGTGAATAAAACAATTCAGAGTACTATCCGGGCAGTATCAGGAGTTCAAGATCGAAAGATTGGTGTTTTTTGGCACACACAGGGTTCTGGAAAGTCGCTCTCAATGGTTTTTTATGTGAACAAAACAAAAAGAATTCCCGAACTTAAAAGCCCTGCTTACGTATTTCTAACTGATCGAGAAGATCTAGATGATCAATTGTTTAAGACCTTCAGTCGAACTGGATATGGCACACTCGCTAAAAAGGCTTCAAGTATAAGAGATTTACGTACAAGATTGTCACATCTTGGTGGTGAGCTTATCTTCACAACCATCCAAAAATTTCAGGAAGATCCCGATGCCCACGAAGCATTAACAACTCGTGATAATATTATCGTTCTTTCTGATGAAGCTCATCGTACTCAATACAGCAATTTGGCAGGAAATGTTCGCCTGGCATTACCAAACGCAAGTTTCTTGGGAGTAACCGGAACTCCTATAGCCCTCAACAACAAGGATACTGTTCGGGTTTTTGGTGAGGTCGTGAGTTCGTACAAAATCAGCCAATCGGTCAAAGACAAATCAACGGTACCCATTTATTATGAAGGACGACTTGTACCACTCCATCTTGCTGATAAGTTTATCGATAGTAAATTCGATGCAGTTTTGGGTGAGGTTGTTCCTGATGACTACTCACGGATGCGTAAAGAATGGGCAGTTCTCGAAGAAGTTATTGGGGCACCAAGCCGTGTCGAAAAAATCGCTGAGGATATTGTGAACCATTTTAATAATAGGCCGATTGAGGGCAAGGCTTTGATTGTGACCATGAGTCGCCGGATTGCGGTTGCGATGTATGAAGCAATACAAAAAATACCAGGAGCGCCAGAGTGCGCGGTAGTGATTTCAAATAGTGATGAATATGCATCGTTAATTCAAAAAGAAACAGATGTTAAAAAACTTGAGAAACGATTTAAAAAAGTAAACGATCCGCTTAAAATTGCCATCGTCTGCGACATGTGGCTAACCGGTTTTGATGTGCCGTGTTTGCATACACTATATCTTGATAAGCCACTTAAAAATCATGGGCTCATGCAAGCCATTGCTCGGGTAAATCGAGTGTATAAAGATAAGCCGGGTGGTTTAGTCGTCGATTATATTGGTGTCGCCGAGAATCTTAAAAAAGCCCTGGCCTGGTATGATTCTGATATCCAACATGATGCACTTGTCCCCATCGATGAAGTTGTTGAACAGATGCACACTATACATTCAGAAGTAACCAAATTTTTTGGCGAGGTTAAATTTTCAGCATGGAAACAAAAAAGAGGAGTTGAATTGGCAAATCTCATGCGAGCTGGAGTGAATGCCGTTATTACCCAAAATGGCTTTTTATCAGACGAGAAAAAGATGAAGTATATAGGGATGGTTTCTAAACTTTCAAAATTACATGCCCTGGTCATGCCTGGAGAACAAGCAATGAACTTATTGTCTAATGTTCAGTTTTTCCAAGCTGTACGTGAGTTCATAAGAAAACAAACAGTGATACCTCATGCGATATTTCCAGAGGAAACAGAGAGTGCTATTCGTAGCTTAATGCACGATTCAATTCAAGCTGAAGAAATCGTCGATCTATTTAATGTTGAAGGTGAAGAAAGAAAAAGCATTTCTATTTTCGACGAAAAATTTGTTGCTGAAATTAAGAAATCACATTATCAAAATTTTGCGATTGATTCGATTCGCAAACTTCTTGATCGAGAGATACATGCTCGCATGCGCATTAATACAGCTCGTTATGAAACCATGCTCAATCTTTTAGAAGGACTTATTGAAAAATACGAAAACAATGTTATTAGTTCTGCTGAAATCATAAAGCAGTTACTTGAAATTGCTGATGAAATTAAGAAACTAGATCAAGGAAGTAAAGATACGGGTCTTTCTTATGATGAGCTAGTTTTTTACGATACTTTGGCGAGTGATCCAGAACTCAAGAAAGCTGGCATTGATATTAAAAAGTTTGTAAAAGATCTCACGAAACGTATTCGTCGAGATCTTGCCATAGACTGGACAAACAACGAAACTATAAAAGCCCGTATTCGTCAAAATGTACGGTTACTCTTGCTTCAAAAAGGATTTGTGGAACAAATTCAAACAGAGCGGCTGATAGAATCTATATATCTGGAGACCGTGAGAGTGTACCGTGAGTATTTACCTGCATAAAATTATGACTACTGCACAACAACTAACAGCTATCAACTTAAGATATGGAACCGTAGCAAAGTCTTTGAAGACCCTTGCTTTTAGTGACCTTTCTGCAAAGGCATTATATTTACTAGGAAAGCCTGCCCGGTTAGATGAGGTAAGTAAGTCGGTCGCTCAAATAATTGGCGTACGCTCCTTATCAAATGATTTAGTACTTAAAGGACTTCAGGAATTAAAGAATGACCGAAAGGCAATGGTATCGAAAGATCTTTGGGAGCTTCTTGAACAGACAAGTAAGGATATCAAAAAACAGATTGAATCTTTGGAGACGTCTCTCTTGTCTGTATTGAAGAGGAATTTTCCGGCGGATATTGAATTAAATCTTCTAACCAACTGGTTTATTGATGTCATATCCGATTTCTTCATCTATAACGGAGATGAATGGGTTCAGTCTATATGTAAAGGATCAAGTAATTTTACAAAATTAAAAACTTTTGATGAGCTTCTGGAACCATCCATCAAAAAACATAAACTAACCCTACATATTAATGAACTAAAAAATTCTTTTAGTGGTTTCCTGAATAGCTCTAACAAAGACGATCAGTTTTATATTGTGAATATTGGCTATGCAATGTTTTCAGCTAGATTGGTTGCAGCCGATGTTGGAGCAGACCCTATTGCTTTGGAGGAGCTTCAAAATGCTAGTTTCTTTTTAGACACGAACTTTTTCTATGCTTTACAATTAGAAAAGAATCGGCTTGCCACATCACTAGAAGCACTAGGCGAAGCTCTCAAAGAGATTGGTGCTAAATTATTTTTTATTCACGAAACCGAAGAAGAATATAAGCGTGTTTGGTCTGGAAGGAGATTAGAAGTACTGAGACTACTTGATATCTATCCCAACGATGTGGTTTCTGCCGCTGATGATAGTTTTGTTTCTACGGCTCTAGCTCGTGGTTGTTTAAATAAATCTGATTTCGAAGTATTCTTTGATTCAGTACAGCAATTACCTCAAAAAATGGTTGAGGGACTCCCTATTACTAAAATTGATGACAAGGAGGTAAATAAAATTGTCCTAAAAGCAAAACAAGACGGAGGATTAAAAGATTTCGTTCAGAGATGGTCTCTTAAAATGAGGCCACTTTGGAATAGACATCCAAAATCTAACGCTGCTTTAGGGCACGATGCTTCTTTGATTATGGTCGTTGAGAGTGAAAGACAAATCGAAAAGAAGACTTTTATTCTCACACTAGATCGAAGCTTGCAAGCCTGTTGCGCAGAAAGAGCAGGTAATCATAATCTTCCAGTAGCTATTTATCTTGAAGGACTTATACAAATCCTTGCAGCAAATAACGCTGGCCCCGGTATTGATGCTTCAAATTTCGCACCATTACTAACGAGCATAATCCTAAAGAGGTGTATCCCTCCAGAGCAAATGTATAGTCTTCAAGACTTACACTGGTTATATGGAATCCAGAAAAATGTTGCAAAGTTTAAGCCAAGTAAAATTAAACAAATTGCTCTTGAAGTAACAAGAGCGCGTCTTTCTGGTAAGACCGCCACCGACGATGCCCTTCAAAGGATTGTGAATCGTTTGTATCAGGAAGAAATACAGTCTACCTCCAGAGAGGTATCTGAGGCCATGGCTAGAGCGCAATCGGCCGAACAGGACGCTCTTAGGGAAAAGACTTTGCGTAAACAAGCAGACTCTAAATTACAAATGTATGAAAGAAAAAATAATTTACGGATTGCAAAATTTAAACTCATTAAAACTTTGGCTTGGCGCACTCCGGTTAGCTTGGCTATAGGGTACCTTGGCTTTTATTTAGCGTCTATATCAGTTAACCAAAGTAGCCCGTTGGACATAGTGTTGGGACTCGTAGCTTTTTTGGGGGCTTCGTATGCTATCCTGTCAAAACCAATAAAAGCGTACATGGTTGTTCGTGGAGAAAATCGGTCCTCCTAGTGGGCATCTTGTCTTACATATTTCCAAACTCAATCTTAGGTAATAAAAAATTAAATGTCTAAATACTACAATCCCAATCGTAAGAGAAATATGTACGAACCGAGCTCGAAGGAGCCGTTTCGGCTTAGTCGCTCAAAGATAGATTTATTTTTGAATTGCCCGCGGTGTTTCTATATGGATAGACGACTTGGGGTCGGACAGCCACCAGGATATCCGTTCAGTCTCAATTCTGCGGTAGATAAGCTTTTAAAGAAGGAGTTTGATATGCACCGAGCCAAAGGGACAGCCCATCCTCTGATGAAGGCTTATGGCCTTGAGGCAGTGCCTTTTGCACATGATAAAATTGACGAATGGCGGGACTCTTTGCGACGTGGTATTACATATCATGATGTAGTCACTAATCTACTCATCACTGGCGGTGTAGACGATGTCTGGGTTGATCTACAGGGCAAGCTGATGATTGTAGACTATAAGGCAACTTCAAAAGAAGCCGAGGTCACCCTAGATGCCGACTGGCAGATTGGCTATAAGCGTCAGATGGAAGTATACCAATGGCTATTCAGAAAGAACGGCTTTAAAGTTTCCAGTACCGGCTACTTTGTATATTGTAATGGGATAACAGACAAAAAAGCTTTTGATGCCAAACTGGAATTTGATGTTAAGGTTATTCCTTATACTGGCGATGATTCATGGGTGGAAGGCACTATTCTTGGAATTAAAAAATGCCTTGATGGTGCAATGCCAGACTCAAATCCAGAGTGTGATTTTTGCAGTTATCGAAAAGCGGTAAGCGAGGTAGATAAATAATAAATTTATGGCAAACAAATATGGCATACCAAATAAGGTGGAAAAAAAGATACGCAAAAGAGACATGCCGTATTGTGTTTATTGTCATAAGAGAATGACTATCCCTAAAAGAGGTGGCTCAAGGAGGAACTGGGCAACAATAGAACATCTTAATGAAAGAGGTCCAGATTTTTGGGATGAAAAGTGGAATGGAATAAGACTGAACGAAAACAATTTGGCAATTTGTTGTTTTAGCTGTAATGCTAGCAGAGGTCAGCTAAACTTGTATAAATGGTTCACATCTTCTTATTGCATGGATAGAAAGGTAAAGATAGGTAAAAATACCGTCGCATCTCCAGTAAAAAAGTTTCTTCGAAAATATATTTATAGTAAGCAATGATTTATAAACATCAATATTTCAAGCTAGATACGGAGAAGAAAAAGCTCTTTGACCACCACGGAGAAGAGACATTTATTTCCGGCACCTCTAAGGTTTTTAAGTTACTGGAATATTTATGCGAAAGTTATCCTGCTAGCGTTACCATAACCAACATAAACGATCATGTCGATCCATTACAAAGCGATGTAGAGATCAGAGAGGATAATGTTCGTAATATGCGTAATGAGATAAGAAAAGCACTCCGCCAAGATTTAATTAAATATGAAAATCACGTCTATTCTATAATCGGTCGGGTAGAGAAATTTGAAAAAGAGCCAGAGAATAAAGACCTCCCAGTTCAGGGGAAAACAGAAATTATTTCTAGACGAATCAACAAGCGCGTATTATTAGTAACCGTTGCCATCGTCTTACTAGTTATTGGTGTATTAATTTTTATTCAATATAAAAAGGGGGCTTTTTCTCTGAAGCCAGTGAATGACATGGTTTTAATTCCGGCTGGCAAGTTTCTAATGGGAAGCACCGATGCGCAGATAACTCAAGGATACAATTTATGCCAAGAACAAAACCAGTGTTCCCTGCAAGACTACCAATCAGAATATCCTCAACATGAAGTATCGTTACCTAATTTTTATATTGATCGGAAGGAAGTATCAAATGCTGACTATGCTCTTTTTATGAAAGCGAAAAAAGTAGCCGCGCCTCAATATTGGAATGATTCAGACCTTAATAGTGCCAATCAACCAGTAGTTGGAGTTAATTGGAATGATGCTACAAATTATTGTCAGTGGCTCAGTGAACGATTACCGACTGAAGCCGAATGGGAGAAAACGGCCAGAGGAACTGATGGCAGGATATGGCCATGGGGAAACACTTGGGATGGCTCAAAACTTAATCATGGTAAGGGTGGAATGCCTGGATTGGATGCTAGTGATGGCTATTTATATACCGCTCCTGTGGGGGCTGATTTGGGCGTAAGCCCCTACGGAGTCCTAGATATGGCCGGCAATGTTGATGAATGGGTTTTTGATACTTTTAATCCATATCCGGGTAACGACAAATATGCCAACTCTCAGTATAATAAAGGTCTTAAGATTGTCCGAGGTGGGTCATATGAGGAAGATTCAAGTATCCAAAGAAGTGCCAGTAGAACAGTATGGCAACCTAGTAATAATGACGAAGCCACTGGTTTTCGTTGTGCGAAAGACGCGAAGTAATTATATATAAATCAGTTATTTCCGCCGAACTTCGGGTGAAGTTCGGCGGTTTTGTTATTTTGTGACCGATGATCATAAGTTCAGGTTCTCGCGGACCGGTCGATTGCTCTAAATCATCGAAAAACAAATAAAAATGATAATAATCATAGCTTACAAATTAAATAACCCCAGCAAAGACTATATGCCCCTTTATACCTCAATTAAGTCGCTTGCTTCTAACTGGTGGCGCTCATTCGACTCGCTTTGGTTAATTCATACCAATCTTAGCCCGATCGAAATAAAGGAATCGCTAGTATCTAACCTAGATTCAAAAGACGAGATTATAGTGGCGCGAGTGGATGGAGAAATCACCGGCTACATATCTGCTGAATTACATGATTGGCTTAAAAATAATTAATTTAAATCAAATGCCAGCCAGAATAATAAAATCGTTGCCAATGCCGGAAAGAGGATATCATCACAGAGAACATAGGTCTCGGAAAAGTAAAAAAGGACAGAATACTAAGCGTAAAAGAGAGGACCGACTTAAAAAGCTTATGGCTAAAGAACTACGGGATAAGGAATTTCTAAAAAGATTTCGACGGAAAAGGGCAATGTTAGTAAATAACTATACCAACAGCGAGATTCTTACAACAAATATAAATCAACTAATATGACAAAAATAAAAGAACAATTTCATCCTGGTATAAAATATGCGCTATCTTCTAATTTTAGAAATTGGAAAGAAGCAATACTCGAACTTCTTGATAACGCTGTCTCCGATCGTATTATGGGAGTCCCTCTTCAAGTTTCAGTTCTTATTGGTCCCGAATTAATTGAAATTGAGAATTTAGGAGGAGTAGCGATGAATCCGGAGAAGATGGGCCAAATGTTTTCATGGGGCGAGCAGAAGGATCGACAGGCATGGGATATCGGTGCCTATGGGCAAGGGGGTAAGGCAGCCATGACTTACCTAGGAAATGAGATGGAAATCATTTCTTCTCCTCGGTTGGATGACGTTGAGTATTCTATCAAGGACGCCAACTTGCATGATATCTCCCAACTTAAGGAATATGACGTCCAAGAACGTAATGCTAAAAATTACGACCAAGGCTATGTCAGAATTTCATTACGTCAATTACGTCGTAGGGTTAAGGGAGAAGAAGTTGAAGATATTGTCTGTGAGTATTATAGACCACTTATAGAGAGAAAAGAAATCCAAGTTACAGTCAATGGAAAAGATATTAAGCTTAAGAATTTTCCGTTAGACCCGGAATTTAATCCTCAGTCATTTGAAATCAAAACCGTGCGTGATGATGGGAGAAAGATAGAAGTTAGGGGCTGGATCGGTCGATTGCAATCACGAAGCGGATTACGTGGTGGTTTTAGGGTATATAAACTTGGTCGGTTAATTACATCACAGGAATACTTTGGCAAACCAGATGCTAACTACAAACAGTCGTTGAATCTTCTTTTTGGTGAAGTCCATCTTGATTATGTAACCGTAACAACAAATAAAACCAGCTTTGATCAGGGTTCGATAGGATGGCAGTCGGCACTTACTGCTATTAGTCCTATTCTTGATCCTTATATCAACGATCTCCTTGGCCGTGATATCAAAGAACCTACAGACGAAGAAAAAGATAAGGTCGAACAAACACGTCAGATATTAGCTGAGATTATGAAACAACGCGACATGCAATTAAAGGGTATAAGCGGGGCTCCAGATTCAACTGGTCAGAAACCACCAGTACGCAATGAGGATCCTACTCCTCGGGTCCATAATAATCATACGGACCGTAAGAATGAACCACGAACACCGCCCCCGGCTGGTGCGATTGGAAAACGTCGCCGTCTTAATGAATTTATTGACATGGAACCACGAGCAATTGATGAGAATGTTCGAAGCGTCGTAGAAGTAATCAATGATGGTAAGAAAAAGTTAGTCATCAATAATCAATTTCCTGGATATAAAGCTAATAAGGATAACGATAAGGCCAACGGTTTCTATTTACTCGAGACTGCCGCATTGCAGCTCTGTAAAATTGATGGCGATAATAAATTAACTGCCAGTGAATTTATTATTCAGTTCGATGAATTGTTAGCATATTGTTGTGAAAACTTTGAATTAGCAAAGGATGCTATTAAAAAGAGAAATGCCACTAGAAAGAAGTAAATTTATTGACCAATATTATATCAGTAATAAAAACATGAAAATAACCTCAGACGATATTAAAAATCCAATGGACTTCACAAAGATTAAGAAGTTCAAAAAACCATTAAAGATTTTGGCCATAATAGCCGGCGTGCTTGTTGGCTTTTATATATCCTTGATAATTATCGGCCTTACCGCCTCCGGCGTCAGCGATTTTTGGAGTAGCATCTATTGGTCGTCATATTTCTGCGGACCGAAGAATATCTCCGATGCCGCAAACGGTGTTGTGAAAATAACCATGAGTGATGGTAGTAGCGGAAGCGGTTTCTGGATAGCTCAAGATCTAGTTCTTACTAATAACCATGTCATAAGTTTTGAGAATGGTATTCAGGTTATTGATGATGAAGGTACTACGTATGATGCAGTAGCGGTTCAGACAGACACAATAAAGGACTTGGCTATTTTAAAGATATCCGCGCTCGATGTGCCCGATCATGAACATTACATTATCCCAATGCGCTCTCGTTGGCCGGTTCTTGCTGAAAACGTCTATACGCTCGGTTTTCCCGGAGATAGCAAAACCATAGTCACAACAAAAGGTATTGTATCTGCTCTGACCCACACTCCCATTGAAGATACAAAAATAATTCAAACCGACGCCGCTATAAATCCCGGTAATTCAGGTGGGCCGTTGGTTGATGTATGCGGTCGAATGGTTGGTATTAATTCTTCAACTGCCACGGGTTCTGAAAATGTCGGATATTCAATTGAGACGGTCCGTATCAGTGATACGATCGGTAATATGATTTCTCTAGGCGAGAATATCACCAGTGCCCGGTTGGCTAGCGGTCAGACTGGCGATACAGCTGAAATCGTCGCGAAATACTACGACGCTTTAAACCAAGGAAATTTTGAAACCGCCTATGATTTCTATTCCCCAACCCTTAAATCTAGAACTCCCTTTAATGGTTGGAAGAAAAATTACGACAACAGTTCTATTATTAAAGTTAAGTCTGCCGTGGAAACATCACCAACTCAGGTCGAAGTGGTTGTTGTGACTATTGATAACCCGGACGGAGATTCTACCACGAAAGAGTTTAAGGGTACCTGGTCGTTGGTTAATGAAAATGGGGTCTTAAAATTGAACCAATCAAATATCAGCGAAATCCCGGTTGAGAATTTTAATTAATCTGGACCCGGGGTATAATAGTATAATGTTTATTTTTCTTATCGGTTTATTCTGCTTCCTGCTGGTTATAGGATTTTTTGCCACGAAAGGTCGGTCTCCTTTGTCTTTTGCTGTTATGGGCATGGTCGCCCTGGCGGCTTTGGCTTTCGTAGTATTTATTGGAATGATAATTTATGTCCTCCTCTCTGCTCATTAAATAGTGCGTGGCAGTGTAGGATAAGTTGAGCACTTAAGGCATCTGTGCTACTATGGCCGTAACAATGCAATCCCAATCGTTTAGACAATAATCCGCCTCAAGAAGAACCATATATTATTTATGGGGCTTCTGGACGGATTTTTGTTTTTGCCTTTGTAGCTCATCGATAGAGCACTCCTCTGAAAAGGGAGAGAAGAAGGTTCAACTCCTTCCAAAGGCACACGCCCTCGTAGCTTAATGGATAAAGTACCTCTGTTCTAATGAGGAAGATGTGGGTTCAAGTCCTGCCGAGGGCACAAAAAGATTTCAAATCTCCAAGATCGAAGACTCATCCTGTTTCTGCCATTTATCAAAAGGCGGCGCTACCTTGCAACTAAGTTTTCTATCTTTCAGTGTCATATCCATCAGCATAGCTGTAACCAGTCCTCGTTTCTCCTCTGTATTAGCCAGACGGAGCGCTACTGCGGGCATGCCCATTAAATCTACAATATGTTCTTCTCTGCTTTTCTCTGGTTGCGGCGGCTTTGTAATGTCATAGCCGAGGGCTATGAGGACTTCAAATTTCTTTACTAATAGTTCAGGGTTTCCTTCTGCAAGACTGCGAGTTTCCTTATACACCCGATCGTATATATGAGATACCGTGGTCATATAGTTCTTGAGCCTCAATTCTGCCTCAAAGAACTCCCGATCGGACATATCGGGCATAAGCTCTCGCAACGACTTTTGTGGAGGTTGGTCTTTCATGCCCCTGTTTTAGCAAATTGGATATTTTTGTCCATAGTATCCATTTCTAGAACTCTCAGAATGTCGCTGTCGGTAACTCAGACTTCGCAAGGCCTTCAACTTAAGTTAGAGTGGACGCCAAGGTCGATAAATGGTACAGTTTCCTTACAATTAACCGTTACCTAACCCCATCAATATCCTTGCTGGGCATGGTACAAAAACCCCGATGAAGACACTGAACCCCGCGTTCAGCAACTCTTCATCGGGTCATACCGGGAAACTGGTATGGGGCCGCAAGGCCTAGCTAATGCGGGGTTTTGTGTTTTCGCAAATCCTCGCTATATGAAAAATGGAACAAGCAAAAAATTGGTGGAGTCGTTATTGGGTACCGGTGGTATTTTTTGGCACAATCATATTATTTATCATCGGTATTGCTGAAAATTCGGGGAACTCATCCAGTAGTAATATACCCGTTGCCGTCACCCCGCCGTCAGTATGTTCAGAATCTGAATCCAACGTTTTACAGCAAGCCAAGGCAATAGATTTCAAACAGCTTAATAAAGACCCAGGTAGTTTTAGTGGACAAGTTACAAAATTTACTGGTCAAGTGGTACAGGTTCAAGAAAATGGTCAGATAGGTGTCATGCGGTTGGCCGTTACCAAAGAATCATATGGTTGGAGCCCGAGCGATATTATTTGGGTTGATTATTCTGGTCACAGTGATGCAGTACAAGACGATGTTGTTACGGTAATTGGTCCTATGACCGGGTCAAAGACTTATACTTCGCAAGCTAATTATCAGATCACCATTCCCAGCATGACCGGTTGCTATATTGACACCCAGAATGGTAAGGCAACCACTACTCCAGTAGTAACTCAAAAAAGCAGTTCAAAAAACCAATCTGTTCCAGCTCCGGTATCAGCCTCAGTTCCGACTCCAACTCCAGTACCCGCACCTCCGGCGACATGGCACACGGTAACGAGTTTTGTAACAGATGTTCAAACTAAGACACCGCCATTCACTATGAGAGGTCAAGAATGGAGAATTACCTATAGTTGTACATCAACCCAAAGCGTTAATGGATTTTATGGATATGTCGATTCAGTCGCTACTGGATATGGAGATTCTTTTGCAACAGATGTCACCTGTCCGGCTAGTAATACTTCCTATTCATATGCCCAAACTCCGGGTCAATACTATTTTGACCTTGAACCAGTAGCCGCCTCGGTTACGGTAACTATTGAAGATCTATATTAAAAAAATAAGATTCGAGATGAAATCTATTTTCTAAGTCAATTCTGAATCTTTCACCATCTGCCGCCACTCCCACCGCCTCGCTTATATGGCGCCATCATTTGACTGAAGTTAGACCGCTCGTATTCACTTTCCAACTGCTGGCCCAAATCGGCTTCTTTCTCGTTTTTTGGTCCCGAGGCCAAAGGGGTATATGTCTTGGATGGCACGATTATACGGTTAGCTACATTGTCCCGCCCTTCAGAGAAGGCAAACCAGAGGGCCATAAGACTGTCACCGGTATGCCCATCCGGATATGCCCTCATCTCATTCACTAGCTTAGTGATTAATTGTCTCGTTCTCATATCATTGCTATTCGGTAAAACAAGCTTGCCTTGGGAGAGCAAGACGGCCAAGCTATTCACTCCGATGTCAGGGTCGTTCTTCTCACCGCCGGTCGTATAGCTGGTAACCGAAATACCCATATCGTCCAGGTCACGGCACATCATTTCCTGGTAACCGACAGACTCCACACGGATGCCAATCGGTTTGACGGTCTCATCGTGTTTCAGGACGCGTTCTCGTACCTCATTGGGTAGAAACTTACCGCGCTCGATATTACGGATGACATAATCTCCAGGGTTGATCTCACCATTACCAGTCCGTACTCGATCGAGACTGAGAATAACGGTGTCATCGGCCCAGGCCTTTTGAGAGATGGCTAAGTCTATGCCAGTAACGGTGTATTCACATTCATACTCTTTGCGTGGTTCATCTTGCAACATCAGATCCTTGCCTTTTTGAAGCGCCTTTTCGATTTCACTTTCCAAAAATTTCTGATTCGGCCGGATTGAGGGGTCGCATTGATACATACGAGCGAATGAGTACGGATTGCCGACTCGCTTCAAATATAAGTCTTGATACGAGAACATTTCCGGCCACAAAACTTCGACGCCTTCATCCATTTCCTTCTTGTGTCCCGTATAAAACGCCATCGCTTGTACACTTTTTTCCTCTGGTGTCAGTGTCTCGTCAAGATGGATGCCGGCCCATTGTTCCCAAAGATCCTGCCGACTGGCTTCACGCGTAATCGCCGATAGGCGCTTGCGAACGTCAAACTGGGGATCTTTAAGCAGATTACTGATCAAATCATCCATGTGCCACGTGTTACCGAGGTATATCAACTTGCCACCGGGTACGAGTACCGGCATCAGGGTCGTATATACCCAATCCTTGATTTTTTGCCGCTGTTCCTCGGTGGTCGAGTTTTCCTGATTCACTAAATCGTCCATGACGATGATGTCAGCCCGGCGTGATAAGATGGAGCCGAACAGCCCGACGGCATTAATGGTCGGGTCTTTGAGGGCAAAGTTATCACGCTCAATGACGATTGAATCTCGAGCCCAATTCTCTTCGCGTCGCTGATACCGGCGAAGTCTGGGCATCACGCCTTTACCGGTTGGATCAATAGCCTTGGCCCAGACTTGGTATTTTTTATTGCGCTCGATGTGGCTGATCGTTTCCGACAAAAATCTTTGGGCCATCTCGGCAGTGCCGGAGACCAAGAGGATGCGGACATTATGGTTTTTGGCAATCTCCCATAATGGATAGGCCACAGAGAGATGGGTAGACTTGCCATGGCCGCGCGGCATGGCGATGCAGAGCTTTTTATTAATCTTGTTTGATAAATAATCGTCCAGCTCGTTGTGAAACGGAGCGTTTTCTAGCCCGATAACTTCCGAAGTAAAAATTCGGAAGTTATCGGCTACGAGTTGCAAAAACTCGGCTAACTTTTTGATGTCTTTAGGGTTGCTCATGTTCGTTTGACGTGTCCGGTTCAAGCAGTTTTTCCGTGTCTGGCTTCAATTTCCCAAAGAGTTCAACATAAAGGTTATTGTCCTCATCTTGAGCAATGGTCAGCGCGGACTGGAAAACCTTTTGCTTGTAATCCGAATGTTTATTTTTCAGCCAAAAAATTATGGCCGTGAGGTTGCCGTTTTTGATTGCGGTCAACAACTGCGATTCCGAGATGTCATTTACTAGTGCCTCTCCTTCAGTCAATGCTTGGTCGGCCGCTTTTCGGAATTCGACATCCTCTGACTTCCATCGGTAAAAGGTCATGCGGGATATCTCGGCCTTCTGACACGCCGCTTCAATAATCGGCGATTTTCGTAGCTGGTCTAAAATAATCTGCTTGATTCGGTCTACTTTTTTCATAGTTGTTTGGCCTTAAGGCCGGTTAGCTCTTCCCAGCGGCGAATCGCGGTCAGGCAATATTCCAAATCAAGTTCAACCGCACAACAGCGGCGTTTCGTTTGCTCACAAGCCAAGAGGGCGGTGCCGCTACCAAGGAAGCCGTCAAATACGACCTCGCTGATGTTCGTACTATTAAGTATGAGTCGCCGAATCAGTCCGATCGGTTTAGTGGTTGGGTGGAGCTTGCTTTTGGCGGGTTTGGGATAGAACAAAACCGACTTGTCTTTTGACCGTCGGAATTGATGGACGCCGAACCAGCCGTAGAGAATCAGCTCGTGCATCGGTGCGTAATCGAGACGACCGATGACGGCTTGGGACTTCACCCACACGATTAGTTGAGCAACCTTGAATCCGGCGTCAATCATGCCGTCCCGCAACGACCAAATCATTTTGTCAGCGTTGAACACGTAGGTGGCGTTGTGACGGGAAAGATGAGGTGCAATCGCTTCAAGCCATTGGCGATTGAATGTCCGATATTCATCATCAGATTGAATCTGGTCGTTAGCGATGATTTTGTCTTTCACCAACGGTTGGAACCCGCGCTTACTTTCCACGACACCGATGCCGTAGGGAATGTCGCAACAAATAAGATTTATTTTCTCCTGACCGATCAATCGTGACAGCAGTTCTTTGTCTCTCGCATCGCCATACGCCAGGCGATGTTCCCCAAGTTGCCAGATGGTGCCAAGATTAATTGATTTTTCGGGCTTTGATGCCGGTGGCTTTTTCATATCTCGCAATTATTAGGTCTATAAATATTGGTTCAATCTCAGCCATGAAACAGACTCGTTTCATGGCATCGGCGGCCAGAAGCGTCGACCCGCTCCCGCCGAACAAATCCAAAATGGTGCCTCCCGGTCTGGTGCATCGTTTAATCGGTCGCTCATGCAAATTCAAGGGCTTCTGCGTCGGGTGCTCGTACTCTTGTCCTGGCACTCTTTTCGCAAGCCACACGTCGATTAAATCCATTACATCATCGAGGAGTTTGTTGCCCGATGGCCCCAGCTCTTTATTGAGCACTTCGCCGAAATTAAGCGACACCGGCGACAGATACGGCTTGCCACGAGTGGCGTAAACAACCGGCTCGTAACACTTCCCAAAAGCGACGGTCGGCACGGGATTGGCGGGGCCCTTAATCCAAAGACAGACGCGTCGATTATCCAAGCCAAGTTCTGAAAATAAACTTTGAATCAAGCCGATATATTTTTGGTCAGACCAATAAAATATGTGAGCGTCCGGCTTCGTCACCGAGAGAGCGTTTTCCATGGAACGTTTCAGAAATGTCCGATATTCGTCATCCGGTTTCAAATCTTGCACCGTGCCACCATATGATGCCTTGCCTCCAACCCCGGCGTTGTAGTCCAAAGAAATATTGTAGATCGGGTCGCAGTAGACCATATCAATCTTGGCATCGCCGACGAGTTTTTTAACGGTTGCCAGGTCGAGTGAGTCCGAGCAAATTAATCGGTGTGGCCCAAGCGCATAGAGATCCCCGAGCTTAGCTTTTGGTTTCTTAATCTTTTTCAGCTCGGCTTCTTCGTCCCACCCATCATTGGAAACTTCAAGCGAATCAGCAAAGATGACTGATAAGTCATTATCGTCGAACCCCGATACGAGCATGGTTTCAATATCAAAGTATTCCGAAAGCATGTCGTAGTTCCAATCCGCATGTATACGATTCGAGGCCAGCAAATAGCTTTTATATTCCTCCTCCGTTAACGGCCGATTCGGGACGCGACAGTCGATCAGGTCGTTGCCGTTGCCCAACAATTGAAGGGCGGCCACTCTTTGGTGACCGGCCAATATTTTCCCGTCCTGGGTCACCGCAGGTATTTCCACGAGGCCGTAACGTTTGAGCGACTGGAGGAGGTCGTTGCGTTGTTTCTCGGATAATGTTCTGGGATTTTGTTTGAACGGGAGCAGATCTTTGACCCTGCGCTGTTCCGTGTGCCATTGAAGCTGTTTTGCCATATGTTTTTATTAATGAGGGCCGTGTTTTAACCCTTCCCTCACTCTTTAGGGTTCGAGAATGGCAAAACGGGACATCAAAAAGCCCCGAGCGGGGCTTTAAACTTTGAGTCTAAAGTCTAGTCGGCCAAGGGGTTATATGGCATCTTGGCTCGTATCTTTTTAAGAGCTCTGTTCTTGGCACGCCGATTGGTATCGCTTGACGATGTGCCAGACTGGCACCATTCCTCAACGGCCGCTTTCTCCCGAGGTGGCAACTTACCGACAATGGCTTTTACTTGATCAACTTCACGCTGACGATCCATGTCTTCTAAAAATCGGGTGGACGTTTTGTCGGGGAACACGTCTCTAAAAAGCAGATCGGACCCGGACATTTTTTGGTCATAGCTGAGATCCCGATCCTGTTTTTTTCGTTGCCAATCGATTTTCCCAAGGAGGTGGCAATAAAATTTAGTAGCGGTGTCGGCATTGATGGTAGTTTGTTCAATGATCTCTTCAATACTTGAGGTGTAGTCTTGGTCCGAGGATTCCATTATTTTTTCTAAATCTTTTCTAAAAAATTCCCGCTTGTCGCAAAGAAATATTTCCGACAAAAGAGCCTCTTTCGGTCGGGCGCCCGAAACACGCGCCGTGTCATACCCCAATTTTTTGTCCTTCCATAGTGTTGCCAAAAACTCGCTCAGTCGGGCGATGATTTCCGGTGACGGCGCCGAGTAGAAGATCGGTGGCGTAGTCATAATGTTGACCGCCAAGATCGGCAACATATAGCATTCACGAAAATACTCATAATCTTTGGCCGGTGGTTCCCATTCAAACCGATTGATGCGGTTGATTATGGCTTCAATGTACACGCGACAGACAGATTCGTCAGTCGGGATGCTCGCATAGAGTGAGTCTTCATTCTGTAGCTCAACTTCAATTTCGATACTGGCGAGGTGTTGATACGCCTGTTCTTTTGCCATGATATTATCCATACATTTTGATATCCGTCTTAGCGTGAATACCGGTTAGTTGATAATTGGGCAGAATGCCCCCATATCTACATTATACAGAATTATTTGCATTATTGACCCCCCGGTGACTGGGCTGTCCAAAAATGTTACAATACTCCCAAATTGTTACCGGAGTATATGTGATCAAAAACCATTGATTTACCTGTATTACTTGCTCAAAGTGTTACATGCCCCAAAAGTTCATAAAAGTGTAACTTTGTAACATTTTTGTTTTCTAGACCCTAGACCCGAGTGCCTCAAAAACCGCCCTGTTCAGACCATCCAGAAACCCTTATACTGCCTTAAGACCACCAGCACTTAACCCGAGTGGCCCGCAAAATTTCAGAATGGGTTTCTGGAGCGAAAACTGGGTCGGCGCGAAGCGCCGACACTAATGCATTCCCCCCGCCGAATTCAGAATCCAAAAGGGTTTTCCACGCTCCGCGTGGCTCAAAAAGTACGGTTCGATCCTTAATTTGAAAGTTCGAACCGACTTTTTTGAACAAATGAGTATTTTCCTCATTTGTTCGGTCGTTTGCCAATTCCATATTGTATTTCAAAAACTTTTCCGTAAGTTCGAACCGATTATTCGCTTTTTGCTCAAAAGCCGATAATTTCTCTTTGAGAAGCTGATTTTGGTTAACCAACTTGTTTTTAGCTTCCCGATATTCTTCGAGCGACAACGCACTTTCGAGATAGGCACTCATCAGCTTCTCTATTTTGGAATCCAAAAGAGAAATATCGGCTTTTATACTATCTGCAAAAAGCGTACTCGATTGGACTTCCGATTGCCGATCTTTTGCATTTTCGGCAATCATCCATTCTGTCCAATCGAGAGGCAAAGAAACTTTTTTGATTTCCTCTTGAATTTGAGAAGTGATGAGCTCCTCACGAACATATCTCTGCGAGCAAGGATTTTTCCGTTTGGTACATCGCAAATAGTGATGTCCTTTTTGTTGCTCGGTAGTTATAAAACAGCCACATTCTCCGCAACGGAAAAATCCTCTGTAGATGTATGGCTTCAATCCTTTGCTATGCGGTTTAGATTTTCGGCTCATCACTTCTTGGACTGTATCAAAAAGTTTCTTTGTGATAATCGGTTCATGCTTACCTTCAAAAATCTCACCGTTATACCTCATGAGACCAGTGTAAATAGGATTTTTGAGAAGTTTTTGATAATTCGACACCGCAAGCTCTCTACCGCTTTTTCGCTTCAATCCAAGCGCGTTAAATTTGTCGCGGACTTCGCGCAAAGTGAAGTTTCCAGTTGCGTATGCCTCAAATGTCTTTTTAACTAAAATCGAAAGTTCGGGATGTGGCACGATACCTCTTCCTTTCTCGTTCACATATCCAATCGGAGACATTTGAGGCCATATTCCTTCCTTCACTTTGTTTCTATGTCCGCGCTTAATATTTTCAGATAAATTGTCCACATAATACTTGGATTGCGAAAAAGCGATTGAGAGCATGAATTTTCCTTGCGGTGTCGGATCAAACCAAAAAGTTGGGAATTTCATTTCTGAAATTACTCCAGTATCAACGAGGTAGATGATTTTCCCTCCATCTACCGAGTTGCGAGCAAGTCTATCGGGATGCCACGCCAAAATACCAGACGCTTCGCCTTTTTCCATACGCGACATCATTTCATTAAACACCGGACGACCTGGTATTTTGGCGGTCTGCTTTTCGACAAAGACATCTACCACTTCCAGTTGTTCTTTCAACGCTAAATCTTTTAACTCACTTAGTTGGTCAGAAATACTGCGGACTTGTCTGTCTTTGTCGTCCGTAGACTTGCGAGTATATATGAAAAACTTTTTGGTTTGATTATTCATAGAATTGTATTGGCAAACGACGAGCCACGCGGAGCGTGGAAAACCCTTTTGGATTCTGGATTCGGCGGGGGGAATGCATTAGTGTCGGCGCTTCGCGCCGACCCAGATTTGCGTTCAGAAACCCTTTTCGAAAAATTGCGGTGTGTATTGAACGAAGTTCGAATGTATTTTGAATTGAATCCTGATGCAGAATGATGCGCGCCTCGGACACGCTCGCGGACTCGCGTGTGCAAAAACCAAAAAATTTCCTTGCATTTTTCTCGCGTCTCCTCCCCCCACCCCTCCGCCGCGAAGCGGAAAAAGAAATGGAAAGGAAATTTTTGGTTTTGCTTCGCCGTAGTCATAAATTCAGTTTATCACAATAATCTAAAATGGTATATTCCATTTCCGACTATATTATGTTAATATCTATATGTCGAAGAAATACCAAGCAAAATATCAACACCTTACCGCAAAACTCCGTTCCGCTCGCCAAGAGGCAGGTTTGACGCAAGTAGAGGCAGGAAAACTATTGAAGAAACCTCAGGCGTATGTTTCCAAGATAGAGCGGGGCGAGCGCGGAGTTGATGCGGTAGAATTAGCGGAGTTTGCAAAGGTCTACAAAAAAGATATTAACCATTTTATAAAATAACAATATGACTATTCTTTACATATTTCTGGCAATAATTGCCTTCATACTTTGGAAAATTTATCGTCAAAAAGAAGACGAGAAACAAGCTACTGCTGATGAGAAATTTGACGCTGAATGGGAGATAAAGAAAGAAGCAGAGAAAAAAGAAAAATTTAAAGATTATCCTCATTTGATAGGAAATATGGACGATTCTTATCTCGAAATTTACGCTCATAGAAAAGAGTTAAATTTAAAACAGGCGTGGCAAAGTTATGCATATGAGGCTAATAATCCAAAATCAGACAGTGCGGAAGTAGATATGTTATTTCATTCGTTATGGGATATTACAGAGGAATTTCTTGAACACTTAGAAAAATATCATGAAAGCACAAAACACGAATATGAAATAGCGATTAATAATTATTGGCGGATCGTTGCAGAAGAGGCCAAATCCTTTGATGGAAAAGATACTGAAACTATTAAAAAGATTTTTCAATCCTCACCATTTACCGATATACAAAAAATTGCTTTATGGTTTCCCAAAAAATCTAACCACTCAGAGAAAGAAATTACTTTTATCGACGAAAATGGTAATTTCCCCAGAAAGTCAGAGGGTTCTAAACTTATTGATGAACGGCTAAAAGCACTTGGACTTTAGAGTAATGTACCCTATGACTTTATCAGATTTTATTTTGCTAATCACGGGAATATTTATTGCATGGCAAGCGTGGGAAACACGCCAATTGGCGAAGCTGACGAGAATTAAAGACCAACCACTTTTAGAAGTTGAATTTCAAAATAGTGGGGCAAAAGTCCAATTAAAAAATATCGGACAATCTCCCGCATATTCACCGTCAATCAGTTCGATTGAAATTGCAACAAACGAACATTTAGATTTTGACCCTTTGCACACTTCTCGCTTACCAATACAGCTCGGCGAAAGCCGAGAAGTATGGATGCATCATCAGAAAGTAAATGAGGGATCAATCGGCGGTTTCGTTGAAAGCGCACCAGTTTTGAAAAACTTTTTAATAAATAAAGATACTCCCACAAAAATCACTCTGCAATATTTTGATAAAGATGGTGTTAAACTTTGTCGTGATTTATATATAAAAGTTAGTGGTAATAAAATAAGTGGAAACCAACAGATTTATACGACGACAAGTTGCGAGTAAGGGAGCAATCCCCGCCGTTTTATAATATCTCCTAAAAACGGCGGGGATTTGTGCGCGCACAGGGCGGGTGGGGCAAGCACATACAGATTTGTTTGTGCCATGCACAATCCGCTTTATGAGTTAGCACGACCAGTGAACGAAGCCACAGAGTCTCAAGTTACCACTAAACGCGGAGAGGAAGCGCCTCGGTCGCCGTGAGGGTGGAGAAAAGAGCAAACAAAAATGTTAAAATAAGATTGCTCTTTTCGGAGACTGAAACGGCGAAGCAAAACCAAAAATTTCCTTTCCATTTCTTTTTCCGCTTCGCGGCGGAGGGGTGGGGGGAGGAGACGCGAGAAAAATGCAAGGAAATTTTTTGGTTTTTGCACACGCGAGTCCGCGAGCGTGTCCGAGGCGCGCATCATTCTGCATCAGGATTCAATTCAAAATACATTCGAACTTTGTTCAATACACACCGCCAATGGTTTTTTGGTGATAAACCGCACTGATTAAGCTTAAAAATCGCTATTGACTTTTAGTCTTAATCAGTGATACAATCGAAAGGTTAAAGATCTTGGAGTCCACAAGTCGTGGAATCTGGACAATTCAATAAAAGGAGAGGGAGCGATGGACGGAGTATACATTCGAATTCCACGACGGGATACGCGGCCAGTTCGATGGTCGGTCATCATCTGCCGTCGGATCTGGCATGACTATCACTGGTCCATCATCGCGGCGATTGTAATGATCTCGTTGATGGCGTACATCGGGTGGCGCTATCCGTCGCCTGCGCCGGGGTGGATTTCGATTCAATAGGCCGGAGCGGACAGAGGCGGGCGACATCCATAGGATAGTATATATCCGTGTGTGCCGCCCGGCCTCTTTTTTTTATTTTGATAATCCGATAGGCTATTCACATGGCGGAAGATAATGTTTCTAAAATCAAGGACCGGCTAGATGTGGTCGAGGTGTTGAGCGGGTACATGAAACTCCAGAAGGCGGGGATTAATTATAAAGGCCGGTGTCCGTTTCATAATGAAAAGACGCCGTCGTTTTTTGTTTCGCCGGAGCGGCAGATTTGGCATTGCTTCGGCTGTGCCAAGGGCGGAGATATGTTCGAATTCGTGAAAGAAATCGAAGGCGTCGAATTTCGAGAAGCGTTGAAAATTCTCGCGTCGAAAGCGGGCGTCGAACTGGAGCAGTTTCAGCCTCGGCCCGGCGAGAGCGTGGACGCCAAACAAAAGCTCTATGAAATCACGGAACTGGCGACGAAGTTTTTTGAAAAGCAGTTCCAATCATCGACAGGCAAAGAAGCGCTCGCGTATTTGCGTGACCGCGGTTTAACCGACACGACCATCGCTGAATTCCGTCTCGGCTGGGCGCCCAACGATTGGGAAGCGCTTTCGAATTATTTACAAACTAGAGGTTATCAAGAAAAAGAGATTGTCGACGCGGGTCTGGCGATTAAAAGAGGGGCGAACAATGAACAAGGAACAATGAACAACAGGCAAGGGGTTTATGACCGCTTTCGAAGCCGGATTATGTTCCCGATTTTTGAAGTGACCGGACAGGTAGTAGGATTCACAGCTCGAGTCTTTGCCGCGCCCTCCGTAGCTTTAGCGAAGGACGGGAACCGCCAAGAGGATAACTCTATTGACCAACCGGCCCATGTTGTGGCAAAATACGTGAACACCCCCCAAACGCTGATCTATGACAAAAGCCGGGTTCTATACGGCCTTTCTAAGGCTAAAATAGATATTAAGAAATCGGACCGATGTATCCTGGTCGAGGGCAATATGGACGCCCTCATGTCCTACCAGGCCGGCGTACGCAATGTCGTCGCCTCATCCGGCACCGCCCTTACTCCTGCCCATTTAAGGCTTTTGCAGCGCTATACAAAAAATTTGGGGTTTTGTTTCGATACGGATCAAGCCGGAGCCATGGCCACGCGCCGAGGCATCGGTTTGGCGTTAGCTCAACAATTTAATATCAGCATACTCGAGATTAAAGATCCCGAGTGCAAAGACCCAGCCGATTATGTAAAAAAATACCCCGCCGGTGCAAGCACCAGCGGGGCAGGCGGCCCCTCGTGGCCAAAAGTAGTTGCTGAAGCCAAGCCAGTGATAGACTACTATTTCGACCGCGCCCGTTCTTCCTACAATCCGACTTCAGCCGAAAGCAAGAAGCAGATTATTTCCGCCGTCGCGCCTTTCATCAAGCGCCTCGCCGGAAATGTCGAGCGGGCCCACTGGGTTGCCCAGCTGTCTTCATTGTTGCGCGTGCCTGAATCGGCCATCAGCGCCGACATCGCGGCGTTTAAAGACGACCTCGACGCCTACGTGCGCGAAACCGGCGCTTCGGAAGCGCCGGCGACCGCTCAAGTTACCGCCCTCCGCGAAGCGCCCGACGTAATCAATGAAATGATCCTTTCTCTCGTCTTGAAAGCGCCGACGCTTCTGCGAAATGAAATCATAGCCATCCCCGATGATTTGGTTGATGACCGGATTATGAATATCATTCGTCAAGCGGTAGAGTCCGAACCCTTTGAGTTTAAAACGTTTGTCGCTTGTTTTGCCGGCGAGGAGGCTCTCCAGCTCGAATTCGCCCACCTGCGGTCCCAAGAGCTATGGCAAGGATTCGACGACGAGACGCTGAAAATCGAGTTTCATAATGTCATCAATACGGCCCGGCGCCGGGCCATCAACGCTCGGCTGACCAACCTCCAGTTTGACGTGAAGGAGGCCGAGGCCGGCAAAGACCGGAATCGGCTGGCCCAGCTCGCCGGCGAGTTCAATGAACTGGCCCGACAATTAATTCTTACCCATCACCCATATGGCCCAAAAGAAAAAAACCAAGAAACCCCGCAAGAAAAAGCCGTCAGTCCGGAAACCAAAATCGAAGCCGAAAACCAAGCCCGCCCTCGGCAAGCCGAAGGCGAGGCCGGGGAAGCCGTCGTCTAGGCCCGCGGTCAAAAAAAACAAGAACGCTATCAGTGAAAGCGCCATCGCGGCTATCATCGAAAAAGGCCGGCATCGCGGTTTTATCACCCAGGTGGAAGTGCTCAACGCCTTCCCGAATATCGAGAAGGATATTAACGGCCTAGAAGCGCTTTATGAGCGTTTAGAAGCTTCAAACATCAATATCATCGAGTCGGGCCGGGTCTTTGAAGACGGCAAGAATAAAGAATACGACGAGAAGAAAAAGATTCAGGATGAGTTCGGCGAATCGACCTCCGATTCGGTCCAGATGTACCTCAAAGAAATCGGCCAGTATCCCTTGTTGAACGGCGAAGAAGAGGTTGAACTCGCTAAGCGTATTTTGAAAGGCGACGAAGCGGCCCGCCAAAAGCTCGCGCTCTCCAATCTTCGGCTTGTCGTTTCAATCGCCAAAAAATATGTCGGCCGGTCGGCGAACTTAACCCTGCTCGATTTAATCCAAGAGGGGAATATCGGCTTGTTTAAAGCCGTCGAAAAATTTGATTTCACGCGCGGATTTAAATTCTCGACTTACGCCACCTGGTGGATTCGCCAAGCCATTACCCGCGCCTTGGCCGACCAAGGCCGAACCATCCGGATTCCGGTGCACATGGTGGAAACGATTAACAAGTACCAGCAAGTTGTCCGCCGGCTCGTGCAAGATTTGGGCCGGGAACCGATGCCCGAAGAAGTGGCGTCGGAGATGGGCGTTGAAGTCGACAAGATTCGGCACATCATGAAAATCTCGCAGGAGACCATTTCCCTCGAAGCGCCGGTCGGCGACGGCGATGACGGCGACAGCGACAGCTCGCTCGAGAATTTTATTCCTGACGACGATACCATTTCGCCGTCTACTTCAGCGGCCCGCAAGATTCTCAAGGGCTACATTAATGAAATTATCGGCGACCTCACGCCCCGCGAGCAGAAGATTCTCGATATGCGCTTCGGCCTGACCGACGGCGTGACCCACACCCTGGAAGAAGTCGGCAAAGTCTTCGCCGTGACCCGCGAACGCATCCGCCAAATCGAAGCCAAAGCCCTCGATAAAATCCGCGGCCATCATAAGCTTTCTAAACTCAAAGGCTACGAATAACAAAACCGGTCGCCTTAGGCGGCCAGTTTTGTTATAGTGAGGCATGCAAGCCTGGCTCGGAACTACATTTATCTTTTTGGTCCAAGAAACCGCCTCGACCACGGCGCGGCTGGCTTTTCTGCATGGCCAAGGCGTTAATTCATGGTTGCTCCTGATTTTATTTACCCTAGTAACGATGGCCGACATTGGCCTCGGCTTCGCGGCGGGCCGGTATCTTCATTCGCGGTTTCTCCACGGCTCTCGGTTTGAACGTTGGGTCAAGCGCGAAGCGGGATTTCTTAAACAGCATCATTGGGGGTATCTTCTGACGCTCTCGGGCATCGTTAACTTTCCGTATTTGAATGCGGTCTTCGGTTCCTGGATGGATTTGCCGTTCTGGCGGGTGTTTCTGGCCACGCTCGTCGGAGATTTAATCGCTTACGCCCTGTATTGGGGATTTGCTTTGGGCATCGTCCAGCTCTCGATTAATATTTATCTTGGCACCGCGCTGGTGCTTATCGTCGTGCTGGGCTTGATGGTTCTTTTAAGAAAATATTTTTTCGTGAGATTCTAGCCGGCCGAGCGGAACGACTTGAAAAAACCCCAAACTCCTCTACACTAGGACTATGCTCCAGGATTTAAAGAAGAAAAAGTCATTGCTCGTGATTCGCAATCTGGTTATAGCCGAAGTCTTGGCCTACGGCGTGTTTATGATCGTGGCGCTTTCGGCCTATTGGGCCCAGATTTATCGGGGATTTGCCATCTCTCGCTATCTCTCATTTACGGTGCTGGAATTTACGGGTCTGGGGATTATCCAGATTGCCATCATTGTGGCGGTAGTTACAAAATCAGTCCGCGAAGAATCGGACATTAAAGACATCATTCGGACGGGTGAACACGAACGGCTTGAATTTAAGACGTCCCTACGCTGGGACGTGAAGCGCGACCAAGTGAATAAAGATCTCGAACGTGGTGTAATGAAAACCATTACCGCGTTTTTGAATTCAAAGGGCGGGAACTTAGTCATTGGCGTCGACGACCACAGCCAAATCTACGGTCTTGAGTCGGACATGGCCTCGCTCGCCAAACAAAATCACGACGGGTTTGAAAACCATTTTAATAATCTTTTTGTCTCAATGATTGGCCCCGAGTTTCGCCAGTACGTGAAACTTTCATTTCACTATATTGGCAATCAAAGCGTGAGTTTGGTGGAAGTGAAACAAGCGCATCAGCCCGCGTATTTAAAGACCGAGAAAGGAGAGGACTTCTTTATCCGCACTGGCAACGCCACGACGTCGCTCAAAGTCAGCCAAGTCGCGCCCTATATTTCTTCGCAGTGGCGCAATAACTAATAGGAGAGGAGAATACTAATTTCTGTGAGGTTCTGGCAATCAAGCTGGACCAGGCCGTCTTGATTTTCGCCGATGATAAAGCAGGAATTATCGCTTCCCGTCACTTTCATGAGATGATTGGCAATCCACTGGCCGTGCCAAGTGATTTGGGCGGCGGAATCCGTGAGCTCCCAGTTCCCGCCGTCTTGAACGGTGGCCTGAACTTGGCCGGTATTTACTGATTCGCTGGCATGGATAAAAAAGGGCATTAAAAGGCCGATAAATAAGACCGCCAACCGGAGGTTGTGCCCAAAGAAGCACTTTCTGAACATGTTGCATATTATACACGAGTACCAATTAAAAGTCAAGTCAAGACTTGGGAGGAGTTTTTGACGGTTGAGTTTGTTGGTATATTTTGTTACTATACATAAACAATTGAATATTATTCCGCGGTAGCTCAATGGTAGAGCGGCGCCCTGTAGACAAAACTTGCAGCTCTTTGAGGAAACTCAAGGATGAACTTTTCGGGATAACGGTGAAAGCTACGTCGAAAGATATGCTAATACCGTGGGAACTTCAGCCAGTGCTGGAGAGCGCCGTAGAGACTAGATACCGAAGATCCGTAATGAGAAATCAACGGATAAGATATAGTCCACCCCATATCGAAAGCTATGGATTATGTGTAAGGCGATGGTTCCAGGTTCGAGTCCTGGCCGCGGAGCAAACGAAAAAATCCTGATTTTATCAGGATTTTTTCTTGGACGGCAAATGGACTTTAGAACCAGAAACGAGTAAAATGAGGTAAAATCATGAAAACAAAATTCATAAGACTTACAACTAAAGATGACCTGATTTTACAAGGATTTATATATTCTCCAGAACAGGAAACTAAAAAGGCATACCTCCACATCCATGGAATGGGTGGTAATTTCTATGAGAACCGGTTCTTAGATTTCATGGCCGAAGGCATCACAAATGCAGGCTATACATTCATGGCTATTAATACCCGTGGTCACGATATGATTGCGGATTTTCCTCTAGCCGGATCCGAGGAAAAATATAAGCGAATTGGAGTTGCCTATGAGAAGTTCGAAGAATGCGTACTCGATATTAAATCAGCCATCGATTATTTGGAGAAAGAAAGATATTCAGAAATTGTTCTCTGTGGTCACAGTCTCGGAACATCTAAGGTTGGATACTATGTTGCAACTACACAAGATAAGAGGGTGCAAAAACTAGTCCTTATGTCTCCATCAGACATGGTGGGTCTCGCTGAAGCCGAAAAGTATCATGCAGGATTATTAGCCGAAGCGAAACAAATGGTGGCCGAAGGTAAAGGTAGTGACTTACTCTCAACAAAAATCTGGGACTGGTATTTCTTGTCTGCCGAGACATATGTTGATTTAAGTTCTCGTGATTATCCAGTCGACGTGTTTAATACCTACGACAAGGCAAAGCCGTCAGCTTTAGAAAAAATCACAATTCCAACCCTCGCCTTTTTTGGAGAGAACGATGACTCGGCGATACTTGGGAGCAAAGAAGAGTCGTTAGAAGTAATAAAATCAAAAGCTCCTAATGCTCCACGTTTTGATCTCGATGTTATTCCAGGCGCATCGCATGGTTATTTTGGTAAAGAAAAAGAAATGACGGCAGTAATTGTTAACTGGCTTAATAAGTAATGAATACTGAAACGGTAAAAATTGTGGTCTTTGTTCCAGAGAGTCATGCTGATGCCGTAAGAAAGGCTGTCGGCGATGCTGGAGCTGGTAAAATTGGAAACTATAGCCATTGTTCATTCTCATCGAAAGGGCAAGGTCGTTTCCTGCCATTGCCAGGAACGAATCCAACTATCGGACAAGTTGGGAAACCAGAAACTGTTGAAGAAGAAAGGATTGAGTTTGTCTGTGAAAGATCCTTGTTAAAGAAAGTAATCGAGGCAATGAAGAAAACACATCCGTACGAAGAGGTGGCTTTTGATGTTTATCCATTAGAAAATTTATGACCGAATCTATGCCCACAAGTGATGATCTAATGCTCCAAATGTCTCCTTGGGATTTTGACCAAACATTAAACGGCGGCTGGAGAATATATGAGGATAGCGACCCTCTTCGGGCCGCTCAACTTATTCAAAAATACATTGTTCAGAATCGGGAACGTATTTTAAATCCAAAAGAAGGAGAGAGGGAGATAGAACTTAGAGTGATGTATTTTCATATTGGTCAGAATCTACTCTTTGCAGGACAAGAACATTATCTCGAAGCAATAGGTGCACTCAAGCAATCCTTTGAGGAAGGACATGAGTGTTGGAATGCCTACGTCTCTGCCACTATAGGGTTTTTAGAAAATGACATTCAAAGAATTGATGGTGCTATTAATACTATTGAACAGTCTCAAGAGTATAAAGAAGATTCACGAAGTGGGAATCTTCACATCGTTAAAAACTTTAAGAAAGCTTTAAAATCAGGCGAGTATGATTACAAAGAGGTGTATCTAAAGAAAGAGATTAAACAAGTCGGTGATTACGTTTCCGTAAACGAGCAGGGTTATTTAGTTAACAATCTAAAGCTCGAGAGTATTCAAGAAAAATGGAAGCCAGTAGTTGAAGACGTTATTAATGAATTTAAAAAACATTTTGGCGATAAGTTAATCGCGGTATATGTTCGGGGATCTGTGGCGGCTGGCCGGGCGGTAGATGGGATTTCTGATGTAGATGATACCGCAATAGTAGATCTACCTGAGGATCAAATTGATGTGAGCTGGAGACAGGATTTTCATAAAGCCATGAAAGAAAAGTACCCGTTCGTTTATGCCCTTGAAGGTAATGTTGATTCGTTCGATTCAATTAAAAAAAGTGCTAACCACGGATTATTTTTAAAAACTCAATCATTACGAGTATACGGACAAGATCTTGCGAGCGAGCTTCCTGAGTTTGAATTGGGCAGAAATACGGTAGCTCATGCTTTCTCAATCAAAAAGAACATTGACGCTGCTCAACAATTTATTCTAGAACAGAAAGACAATCCTGAACGAATCAAAAGACGGTGCACGGTTATAATGAAAAGAATTGTCCGATCGGGGTTTGAGCTAGTGATGGAGCGATCTCATAAATACACGAGAGACTTATATTTGTGCTGGCAAGAGTTTTCCAAATATTATCCTGAAAAATCAGATATCATGAAAAAGGTGATGGAACTGGGTATTTACCCAACATCTGATGTGAGCGAGATTCAGGAAGTTTTAGGTGACTTAGGTCCTTGGCTAGACGAAGAAGTTAAAAAAGTTTTTCCCAAATAAATGAAGCCTCTTAAATTCAAACATGAATTCGTAAAGGAAATTCTCAAGAGTAAAAAGACTACCATATGGCGTTTGTTTGATGACAAGAATCTTCGCAAAGGAGACGAGCTAGATCTCATTGATCGAGATTCAGAAGAGAGTTTCGGGAAAGCAAAGATTTTAGATGTCGAGAAAAAGAAAATCAAAGAGCTAACCGACTTTGAACTCAAGAACCACGACTATACGAGCTTGGGCGATATGATCGACAGCCACCGAGTATATTATGGCAGTAAAGTAAATCTTCAAACCGAAGTTAAGATAATTAAATTTAAACTCCTGTGAAGCAACGAGTATCTGCAGTAATCATAAGTGATAACAAGATTCTTCTCATTAAACGGGTGAAGCCCGACCAGGAATATTACACGCTTCCAGGCGGCACTGTTGAGGAGGGCGAAACTATAGAGAGAGCGATGTACCGAGAATTTAAAGAAGAATTAAGCGCTACTCCTAAGATCGGGAAGCTCCTCTTTGAGACTAGTAGTGAAGGTAGAAAAGATTATTATTTTGAGATAGACGAAACCTTAGGTGTTCCTAAAATAGGTGGTCCAGAACTCCAGAGGATGAATGCCGACAATCAATATATTCTGACTTGGGTTGAATTTGAGGACTTTAAAAATCTTGCTGGCTTCTATCCTAATCCGCCAGGGACAAAAGAGAAACTCATTGCTATATGGCCGCACCCATAACTCACATCGTATTGGCCAATAAAATATTTAAAGATTTACCGAATATTTCTCGGAAAGAATTTTTTGTTGGGACTAGCTTCCCCGACATTAGATACATAAGAGTTATTGACCGAGACAAAACTCATGTGAAAGATGTTTCTCTAGAGAATATCAAAAACGAGTCTAGTTTTAAGGCGGGGTTTCTTCTACACTCTCTGGTAGACAAATTGCGGGAAGATTATCTCGATAAAAACGGCTTGTATAATCTAATCCCTAAATCTGGACTTGCCATGCAAGCCGTAAAGTTATTTGAGGATAAAATACTGTATGATAAATTGTCTGACTGGAGTTTTGTCGCCGATTATTTTAAAGACATTCTACCAGAAGAGAGTGAGTTTCCAATCCAAAAACAAGATATTTCTAAATGGCACAAAATATTGAGTGATTACCTTGCACAAAAACCTAGCCCGGAAAGTAGAGCACCGTTTTTTAAGGAACTCTACTTTACTGATGAGCAGACAAAACAAATCGAACTGCTTATAAAAGAAATGGAGAGTAAACCGGAACTTATTGATCTGATCCAAAGCTTTTACCAAAATATACTATGAAAACAATACTAGTTGATGCCGTATATACCTTTGTATCTGACCAAGGAGTAATTTTCCAAGAGATGTTTGATTTGCTTGAGAAGTATCCAAACAAGAAAATTATCCTCACCAACGCCGGTGATGATAAGTGGCAACAATACGGCTTAGATAAAATGCCCTACGAAGTATTCACACTGAAGCATAATCCGGATAAGCCAGATCCAACATATTTTCAAAAACTTCTTAAGCACTTCAGCCTTACGGATAATGACGTCGTCTATTTTGAGCACAGCCCAGAAGCAGTCAAGAGTGCTGAATCGGTAGGCATAAAGTCTTATCATTACGACGAGAATAAGAAAGACCTAGCGGCTTTAAAAAACTTCTTAGATCAAAACTTATGATCGAAATTAAACCTGACCACCAATGCGTGATGAGAGTAGTCGAAGGATCACTGACTGATAAGTCTTGCATTGCAGGCTTTCCACAAAAAGTTCTACAAATATTTGCTGACGATGCCAACTGGAATCAGTTACTTGAAATAAGTGTGCCATTTAGTCAGATTAAAGAGATTCAAAAAGCTATGATTAAGCATTATGACACCTCAGCTCCGTGGTACACTGACGGTTGGCTCGCAAACGACAAGAATACAATCATTTGTGCTTTCGGAGCGGACGATGGCGAGAATGGTAAAATATTTGTTTTCAAGCGAGATGATAAGCAGACTTACCAAGAAATAACTGATTACGCTGTTTCAAAAGGTATCCCTAAAGAACAAGTAGATTTTCTATAAATCAATGGAAATTACTTTCCAAAAAGCAACTCTCGACGATGTAGACAAGTTTGTTGAAATTGAGAAAACCTCGGCCGGATTGAACCTGTATTCTTCAATGACTGACCCTGCAGAAGCTAAAGAAGAAATAGAAAATAACGAAGTTTATTTTATCAAAAAGGACAATGATATTGTCGGAACTACCGAGTATCAGATAAAAAGTCCCGACGAAGCCTATTTAGGTGGCTTGCTTATCAAGCCAGAGTTTCGAGGCCAAGGTATTGCCCGTAGGGCCATAGAATTTCGGCTCGATAAACTGAAAGGGATTAAACGACTTTGGCTAGTCACACATCCGCACAACAGCAAGATGATTCGTATGTATCTTTCCTACGGGTTTATTATTGAGGCCTGGAAGGATAATTATTATGGAGATGATCAACCGAGGCTTGTTTTAAGTCGAGAGACAAAATAGCGATGCTCCCACCCGAAGCCATCAAAGAATTCAAAGGATTGTATAAGAAACGCTTCGACAAAAAGCTTTCAAATGAGAATGCTTCAAGACGAACCAACAACCTCGTTAATCTATACAAGATTGTTTACACTCCCTTACCAGAAACTGAAGAATCAAAAGCGAGAGTAGATAGGGCTTACGACATATTATTTGAAGAAGTAGCTAAGAAAATATAACACGCATATGGACACCTCACTTTTATTACCCCGCGAACAATACGAAGAAGCTAAAAAGAAATGGGGCACTGCGCCGTTCACACTTGAAATTAGGAATGACCATCAATGCCTATTTTATTTCGGTGCTAATCATTCTCACGATCCTGCCAACCATCAATATCCTATTTTACGAGAATACTGGAAAAAATTTTTGAATGAAACGGAAGGTAAAGAAAGGATTGTAATGGTGGAAGGTGGTATACGGCAAGTTACTAAAAGAGAAGAAAGTGCTATTAAGCACGGTTCGGAAGGTTCGCTTATAACATTTTGGGCGCATCCGCTCGGTCTTCAAATTGTTTCTCCGGATATTAAAGACAGCGAACTTTTAAAACTGCTTCCAAATAATTCCAAAGAAGAAACGCTACTCTATTGGTTTTTAAGTTATGTCGATCATTGGAAACATCATGCCGAGCCAATACCTGATTTTGAAAGCTATATTGCTAAATGGTCAGAATGGCAGACGCATAATGTCATGTGGGCAGGCATAGATGTTTCTTTGGGTAATTTAAAACGGTTGTACAAAGAAATCATCGGAAAAGAGTTTGATAAGGACGATAATTTCAATAACATGGTCAATCCCAACCGAGACGACACTAAGATAAATAAAATTGCGCGTTCACAAAGCGATCTCCGAGATGCCAATGTCGCCTCCGAGATTGTCCGCTATTGGCAAGAAGGTAAGAGTATTTTTGTCGCCTTTGGTAACGGTCATCTCATCATAGAAGAGCCAGCTCTTCGGAAATTACTCAAATAAAAACGATGAAGCCCGCGGAGGACCGTGGGTCCATCGCGGGCTGTTATCCCTTGGATAGTTCTTCGAATTCACCGAGCGGACGAATCTCGTCGGGAACGGTGAATGTGCTTCCCTCGTGCCGCACGCCGTTGATGACCTTGCGGATGTAGCCACCGCTGATGTCCCAACCGTGCTTCTTAAAGTAGCGATACGGGTTCTCAGTGGCTTCTTCGTCGAGAGGGCCGTAAAATTGCGGGGGCGGATTGGGATCCTCGGTTCTTGGTTTCTCGCCTTCGAGAACTTCTTCTCGACTTCCGGTCCCGATCTGCGTGATCGGTTCAATCGTCAAATACATAGGCACTTCATACCTCCAGTACCCTTATAATATCATGGATTTCGATGGTTGACAAGACCATCAAAAAGGAGTATAATTGAGAGGTAAGCTAATTCCTACCTGTATGGGTAGGTGGCTCCCAAGAGCAACGAGGCTTTGTTTCCTACCTCGCCCAAAGGAAATGTTCATTCACAGGAGAGTCGTATGACTCAAGACAAGCTGTCGTTCAACGTCACCGGTGGCCCCAGCAAGTTCGACCTGATGCTCTCGCTCTTCGATGGGAACAAAGACCCCCGTCGGACAGTCGAGTTCCAGCTCGAAGGAGCGCGTGGCCCCGTCACCGTTGGTATCACGGCGGTCCAGCAGGAAGACGGTTCTGGCGAAAGCTGGAACGTCGAAGGTTGGATCACCAACTACCGCCGCAACTTCAACATCAAGGCGTACTACTCGAGCAACAGCCGCAAGGGCTACCTCACGTTCATCGTCCCGTTCCACTACGAGATGAGGGGCAACGAGCGTCACAAGATCGAGACGCCCGCCAATCAGCTCGAGATGGCCGACTACATCGACTGGTTGCGAGGCAAGGGCACCGGCTGGCCGATCCCGAGCGCGCACGTCTATACGACGCATCGCGGATAGGCTGACAACAGCCCCGACAGAGAGTCCCGTGCAGAAATGCACGATCCTCTGTACGGGGCTCTTTAATTACAAAAAATATCATTGCGTCGCAAAATACTAAGGACAGAAACAGGAATCATTTGGAACTGAACTAATACTCAAGCAAAATTCGGTTCAAGACCTGTTGCGGGTAGGGCTAAATTGGACAAAAAGTAGGATTCGACACAGAACCGCAGAAATCAAAATCCCAGAGGTTATCTAGGATTTTGATTCGAGAGAGGGACGGAGGCAGGTCTGAACACACCAGAATGGCCGCCTCCGCGGCCAGGACTCGAACCTGGAACCATCGCCTTACACTTAATCCATAGCTTTCGTTACGGCGTGGACTATATCTTTCCCGAGACTTTCGTCTGGCGGGATTTCGGTATCTAGTCTCTACGGTGCCCCCGCCAAGGCGGGGTTCCCTCGGTATTACCCGTTCGCTTTACGCGAGTGTGGGCTTCACCGATATCCCGAAAAGTTCATCCCTAGCTTTCACTAGAGAGCTGCAAGTTTGTCGTTTACAGGGCGCCGCTCTACCATTGAGCTACCGCGGAACGCATTAATGGAACCTGAAACTACAGACCTATATTATCAGAGAAAACCAAGGACTTCAAATCATCATATTCTAATCCCGAAGCGAGCTTTATTAAGGGCAACGGGAAACGCTTTTGAATTATAATTAAATATAAGATGTCCACTATAAATACTTGACATATTTATAAGGGCGTAATACCCTTATAAATATGGATAAGATAATTCCAACAAACGAACATCCGCGAAATCGTTTCAAACGACTCGCTACTGCTCGGACAAATATAGTTCTAAAACGTCTTAAAGTTTTAGGGAATTGTTCTAACCGTAATATATACGAATACGAGGAACAGGACATTGATAAGATTTTCTCCGAGATAGAACGCAAGGTTAAGGAAACCAAGGCAAAATTCCACTTCCCCAAAAAGCGTGAGTTTAAACTATGAAAGACGACGACATAATAAAATTAACACTCGCTCTTGTTAAATCGGAAACCGAAAAAGAGGTCGTTCAAGTTTTGAGTAGCTTTAATCTTTGGGAAAACAAAAATGTATGGAAAGAATTTGATGAGAGTTCCGGGAATTGGTCAACTATTGGTAATCAGCAGAGTGCGCCTGATACAGCCCTTGTTGAAAAAATAATCAATTCTGTTGATGCGGTACTTATGAAAGAATGTTTGAAAGATGGTATACAACCAGAAAGCGAGAATGCTCCCCAAAGTATTGCAGAAGCTCAAAAGAAATACTTCGGAATTTATAATGGTAAACTTTCGAGTATTGATGCGAATAACAGAACAAAAATTGCCGAAAATATTTTTCTTGTTGCAACTGGTAGTAAAAACAACCCGTCCTATTCAATAATTGATTTTGGGGAAGGTCAATCACCCGAATCTTTTCCTACTACATTTTTATCACTTAATAAGGGTAATAAAAATAAGGTCCAATTTGTTCAAGGTAAATTCGGAATGGGCGGGACAGGGGTCTTTAGGTTCGGAAGCCCGGAGCACAATCTTCAGTTGATAATTTCTAAAAGAAATAAAGAAATTAAATCAGAAACAAAAAATGATCAATGGGGCATGACCGTCATAAGACGTGTCCCACCCACCGGCCAAATGAAGAGTTCAATTTTTACCTATCTTGCTCCAGAGGGTAAAATTCTTTCTTTTGTTTCTCCGTCCCTACGTCTTTTACCAGGTAAACACCCTAAAGCATATTCCGAACCATTAGAATGCGGTTCATTTATAAAAATTTATGAATACAATCTCGCCGGCTTAAAAAGTAACGTACGATTTGATTTGTTTTATCGCTTATCGTTATTACTACCAAACATAGCGTTGCCGATTACTCTTTGTGAGCGACGGGATTATAGCGATAAAGAAGGTAAAACAAGGGATATGAAAATTGTTATGTCGGGACTTAGTGTGCGTCTCGACGAGGACAAAAGAGATAATCTTGAAGATGATTTTCCAAGCACAGGAGAATTAAATGTAAAAAATCAAAAAATGGATTATTCAATTTACGCTTTTCGGAAAGATAAACGAAGAACATATTCCGGAAATGAGGGAATTGTATTTACGGTAAATGGCCAAGCTCATGGGTTTTTGCCGAAATCTTTCTTTGAGCGTAAGTCAGTCGGCATGTCCTATCTCGCGGATAGCATTCTCATACTCATTGACTGTTCAAAAATTGAAAAAAGAAAACAAGAGGATTTATTTATGAATAGTCGCGATCGTCTTAGCGGTGGACCACTTCAAGATGAAATAGAGCAACAATTAGAAGATATAATCAAAAACCATCAAGGCCTTCGGGCGTTAAGAGAAAAGAGGAGGAGAGAAGATATTGAAAATAAATTACAAGATTCAAGGCCTTTGGCAGATGTTCTGGAAAATATTATTAAAAAATCTCCCTCCCTCTCGAGTCTTTTTGCACAAGGAGTAAGAATCAAAAATCCTTTTAACTTTGCTGGTGTTACTGAAAAAGGAAAATTTGAAGGGAAAGAATTTCCTACATATTTTGATTTGGTTAAAAAATATACTAGAGAAAAACCAAAACTTTGTCCTATCAACAATAGAAGGTTTAGGATTCAATACGAGACTGATGCTGAAAATGATTATTTTAACCGTGATAAAGAACCAGGCGGATTAACTTTAAAGATAAATGAAAATTCTATTGAAGATTATTCGCTTAATTTATGGAACGGGCTAGCTACATTGAATATTGACCTCCCGGATAGCGTAAAAATTGGGGAAGTACTGTGCCTTAAAACAGAGGTCGTAGATATTTCAAGAATAGAGCCTTTTTTAAATGAATTTTATATAAAAATTGAAGAACAACAGGAAAAGAGTGGGGGTAAGAATGGTGAAAGAAAAAAACCGTCTGGTAAGGAAAGAGGAGAGGACCGACAAAAGCCAACCTATCTTGATATTCCTAACGCATGGGAGATAAGAAGAAATGAATGGGGGAAACATAATTTTGATGAAAAGAGTGCCCTAAAAGTGGTAGATGCAGGAGAAGAAACTGGGTATGATTTCTATATCAATATGGACAATGTTTATCTTCAGATGGAAATCAAGGAAAATATTAAAATTGACCCAAAACTTTTGGAAGCAAGATTTAAATATGGGATGGTTTTACTAGGTATATCATTACTTGATTTTGAAGAAAAAAGGAAAAAGGGAGGAAAAGAGACTCCACAGGACAATAATGACGCATCTATTTTTGAACAAATTTCTCAATTTTCAAAAGCAATTTCTCCAACCTTACTTCCAATGATTTCTTCTCTTGGAGATTTGGAGATTTAATCATAATCATGTTGATTTTCTTCCAGTGGCCGGATAAAATGAAGAAAGGTAAGAGGTCAGACCCCTTTTTATGGCGTCTCATTTTGCCGAGTATCACCGACCTGTAGGTATCCAAATCTGGAGATGAGGCAAAATTATTGAAGCCGTCTTAAAATTATGACTAAAAAATTCACCTTGTTTTTAACTGCTCAGGACACAGAATTTCTCCATGATGTTGCGATAGTTATTAATACAAAGGATAAAAGTTATGAAATAAATATGGATCCTCAAAAAAAGAAATCGGAAGACCCTGGGTGGTGGTACTTGCAGGCATATGGATTCTATTCAACTTTTAAAATTCTTCTTGATTTATTTAAATCAAGTCCTTCAAAAAGTTTTATTGGTACATCAGCCGTATATACCTTAGGAATTGCTACAGAGCTTTATCTAAAAACATTTTTACTAATTAGTGGGTATCCATATCAAGATGTGATTAATTTCAAACATGATTTAAAAAATTTAAGATTAGAATGTCATAAAATTGATACAAACTTTGATAATTCTGACCTAATTTTTATTACTGATAACCTTGGCTCAGTTATTATGGATAACGGAGGGATAAGATATCCAGTCAATTCTAAAAGTGCAGCTGTAGCTGACCCCATAATGATAGATGCAATATCATGGCTAGATTCTTACGTAAGACTATTAATTTCTATTGAAACAAAAAATACTGGTGGGCTAGAATATATTAGTATGAAGCCTGTTTTAAAATAGAGTATCACCGATTTATAGGCATCCGAACTACGATCGCTGGAAAGCCCTTGAAATTGGCTAGTTTTTTGCTAGGATGAAAATATGATTGACGAGCAAATAAAAGAACAGGCCATAGAATTTGCTAAGAAAAACAAACTTAAGATTGCTAAAGAAATAGCCAGTTTCGATGTTTATAAACCTGAGGTCACTCCAATTTCTGTGTTTATGGCAGGTTCGCCGGGTGCTGGTAAAACGGAGTTTTCTAAAGAACTTATTCGTATTTTGGAATCGGACGGTACTGAACGGAGAGTAATTAGAATTGATGCCGATGAAATCAGACCAATATTGCCAGGGTATACAGGAAATAATTCTTATTTATTTCAATACCCGGTTTCTTTAGTCGTAGAGAAGGTTCATGACTTAGCGTTGCACAATAAACAGAGCTTTATTTTAGATACAACTTTTGCCAATCCAGAGAAAGCAAGATATAATGTTGGCAGGTCTCTTGATAAAGAACGTCCTGTTTATATCTTCTATCTTTATCAAAAACCGGAAGTTGCGTGGAAATTTACAAAAGCTCGCGAAGAAATAGAGGGTCGTCAAATACCGCGGCAGGCCTTTATAGAGGAATTTGTCGGGGCAAGAGAAGCGATAAATGCTATGTTAGAAAAATATAATGACAATATTACCGTCTTTCTGGTTGTAAAAGATTTTGAAAAAAATACTGTTAATGATATTATTCCCATACTTGGAGGAGGAGTGAATGTTGACGAATATTTGCCGAAAGTGTATAGTAGAGATGAATTAGATAAAATAATATTATGAAATTAAATATTTTAAAAACAAAAAAAGATCTTAAAAAACCAGGGAAGTTTGCCGATTTCTTTTTAAACGCTTCTGAAAATAAAAAGAAACAAATAATCAGACAAGCTGCCGAACGGGCCAACAAAGACCAGTACGAGGTATTTATAAAGTCTCGGGTTGGCACAAAAACTCCCTAAGTTCAATAACTATAAAAGCCCCATGGTGGGGCTTTTATAGTTATTGAAAACCCTTGAAACGCTTGCCATAATTGGTTCCGGACCCGCGCGCGGAACCAAAAAATTCAAAAGATTACTCCTGCTCTTTTTTTATCGTGATCTACCTTTACTGTAAGACCGGTTTTAATACTGGATAGTGCTGGTAAAAGATGATTCAAAACTTGTTCGGCAGTCATTCTAAATATATTGCCACGGGCGGATGCTTTTACCCAGCCTTTTTTGTCACGATAATAACGTTCGGTAAAGTTTTTGGTGCTAATTAAAATTGTATAAATATCATTAGTTAACTTCATATGATTTATATTTTAACACATAGGTTCTAGTATCAAAGACTGTGGGAAGCCAATTTGACAATACCCCTGAAAGGTTGTATTTTGTTTTTAAGAGGAGGTACAGATGATTCAATTCCAGGAGTCACTCCAAGACATGCTGATGCGCAAGCTGTTTCCTATTGCGTGGCTATTATTCGCAGTAGCGAGTTTAGTCATCTATTGCACCGAATAAGGTGTCACGGAGCCGACCTAACCGCCGGCTCTTCTTTTTTAGGTTCTGACATCAATGCGTCATGGGTGAGCAGAATATTTGTGGTATACTTTGGTCATGAAAATTAATTGGAAGGACATATTCAAGTTTTTATCTGGAGCGTTTTTTGTGACGGCAGGCGCAAGCTGGTATTTTTCCTGGCTTGGCGTAACTGTCCCTTTTCCATTTTTAGGTTTTTCGGCAATGACTCCAGAGTTTCTGTTCTACCGTGGTTTTATTCATCTGACGCTGTTCCTAATTTCTTTATACTTAGGATTTGTAAGGAAATAGCCAGTTGACATTAAAGAGTTTTTTCTTGCTCAAAAACAGGTTCTGACATCAATGCGTCAGGGGGGGCACCTATCGTAATGTAATCAATAGCTTGGAATCAGTTGGATAGGTGTTAGTAAATTAATTCCCATATGCAATCTCTCGTGGTTGTAATATTTTAAATATCCTTTCAACTCTCGGTTCATCGTATTAACATCTCTCGGTAATCGATCCAAGCACTCTTCCTGGATAGTTCGATTGAACCGTTCAATATGTGAATTGTCGTTTGGCTTCCCAATCCGTGAGAAGCGGTGACTACCCACTCGAGCCACGAAGTATCTTGAGAACTCTGGCCCATGGTCGGATTGTATAATGCTGAATGGGAAACCAGCCATGGTTTCGGCTTCTCGAATGAAGGCCACCGTAACGGCGCCGTTTAATACTGGATATGCCTTGGCGTAGCTCCAGCGTGAACAGACATCAATCAGAGTGCATATGTAAATTCTTTTCTTCTCGCTTTTCATGATGTGAACTGTGTCTATCTGCACTAAATCACCAGGGTTAATGGCCTCGGGCCGATCAACGTGTGGATGATATCGTTTCCAGATACTTCTCTTTTTAGTCAGACCTTTTCTATCCAAGATTCTCTTGATACTACAGAGACTCACCCTAATCCCGTCATTCGCCAACTCTTGATGAATGACTTCGGCACAGCGATGGTGTTTCTGCCGTTGAGCTACGATGGCCTGTACCATCTCCGGCCTTAGCATGGCCGGATGATGATTAGGTCGAGAACTTCTTGTGGGGATTCGGCACCAACCCCCGGTCACATCTCTCCGGCACCATTTTACAATGACGCTTTGATTGAAACCAGTGTATCTAGCCACCTTCCGAGTCGACCAACCCTGATGTTTAACCAGTCTGACTGCTTCCATCCTTAGCTTGGGCATATGGGGGTTCTTTGTATACATGCTTGGATAATACTCGGTCGGGTGATTCCAAGCTATTGGGATATTACGCGGGCTCTCCTAGTCAATTGGCGCAGTGATTAATGCTTTTGTTAAGTAATTCCTTGGATTTTGAAACATTTCCGGTGAGGAAAATCTGACGCAGAATTCCCTCACGTATTCAGGCAT
>PLYL01000010.1 GCA_003151795.1 Candidatus Yanofskyibacteriota bacterium
TGTTTTACTTGGGGTCGGCGTGGGACTTGGAATCGGCGTAGGCGTAGCGCAACTGTTGCCGTTATCTCCACTAGGAAAAGCGTAACCCAAACTGGTACAGGCCGCGTCCAGTTGGTCGAATGTTACCGCGTTATCCGGTGCAAGGTAGCCGTTATCCAGACAGGCTTGATTGAGAGCATCGACGGAAATCCATAGGTTCGGATCGGGCGTGCCCGCTGGCTCCGGTATTACTGTTGATTCTGATTCTGAAGCTGGAACTGCGCTTATATCTGGCGGTGCCGTCGCTGATGTCGCCTGAGGGGCCGCTGGTGTGGTGTTCAAAAAATCCTTTAAATCTGAAGTGCTCGGGTCTGAAACAGAAGCCACAGTGCCCGCCGCGATGAGCTCGGCTAGTGCCCCTTCTGTCTGACCATCAAATACACCGGATGCAGGCAGATGATGTTCTGTTTGAAATTGTTTAATGGTTTTTTCGGTAGTTAGACCAAAATATCCGCTGATATAAGGCGAGGTAAACGAGGGAATAAGGATATTCAAGTATTGCTGAAGCTGACGCACGTCGTCTCCTTGCGACCCGCGCTTGAGAACCCTTCCAAACTGAATCTCGATTTTAAGCTCGGCCAGTTTAAGCTGTAAATCATTAAATTCTTTAATTGCTTTCACTTGCTGTTGATCCGCTACTGGAACAGCGGGCGTTGGCGAGAGCGAAGCCGAGGATAACAACGTGAAACTTAAAATGGAAGCGAAGAAACTAGATAATGTTTTCAGGGTAAGGCTTCCGAACATCTTTATATTGTACCTGATTTAAAAAATGTTTGGAATAGAATATATCCAAATCAAAACGGCGGCCCGTAGATCGACGTTTTGGTTTAGAACAATATTGGAGATTTACTGGCCGGAAATATTGGCCTGCAACTGAATTGTACCCACGTTAACCAAACCGTTGCATCCAAGCTTGATTGTCTGCGGAAGGGTGGAGCTAGATAGCAAAATGACCTGATAGCCATAAGCGCCGAGATTATAGTTAATGTTGTTTACGCTAATCGAGCGCGGTTGGTTACTGCGGTTATCCAGCAAAATTTTGGTTCCGTTTTTGAACACGACATTACCGGGTTGGGCTTGGCAATTCGCGTCGAACTGAATTCGATTGTTGCCATACTGTGCGACGAGCTGACTATACGAAAGGGCTGACGTTGCAACGGGGATGGGAGTGGGAGTGACTGAATTGTTAGTTTTCGAAACTACAGGTTTCTTAGTCGCGCCGACAGCCGTCGGGGAGGCGCTTGCCCCCGGAGATAGAGGCACGTTCGAACCGCTTCCATTAAACCACCAGACCCCAGCCGCGATTACAAGAATGACGATAATAATTGTCCAAGTTTTATTCATCTAGATATAGGTTAGGTAATCAAATTAAAATTGAAACTGAATCGACCTTTTGTACATTGTAACAAATATATTATGAATTCGTAGCGGCGCTTATCCACTTTCAATAATCAAACATGAAAAAGGGCGGTTGGATATACCCACAAAATCCTTGACTTATACCGATTTGTCCCTTATGCTAACCACTAGCAAGCTTCTTTACATCGGAGGACAAGGATGACGATGACAGCGCCGGTACAGAACGTGAATCACTTCAAGGACGCACTTCTTCGGAAACGCACAGAGATCGATGTACTCGGGAGAAGGCCCGCTGTACAAGCAGTGATGGAGAACGACACGCGCAAAGGCGACGTGGCGGATCAGTCCAGTGGCAACAATGAGGTCCACGTCAAGCTCACAATCAAGAAGACCGAGGCGAAGATTCTTCAGGCAATCGAAGACGCCCTCGTGCGCCTCAATATGGGCACATACGGCGTCTGCCGCGACTGCGGTGAGATGATTGCCGAGGCGCGGCTCAAGGCCATTCCGTGGGCCCGCGTCTGCATAACCTGCAAAGAAAAGGCTTCTGGAAACTCCGACAAGCAGAGCTCTCGTCGGCCAGAGAACCCTGGGCATTCATTCCCGGGAGACTCAAGCATCAAGATCCGCTACGCCTAGTTCCTTCTACATCCTCCTTCTCTCCCACCCCCAAATCCGCCAGTCCGCCATGAGCCCAGCCATGGCCCGCCTCCCCCAGAGGCACCCCCTTCGTCCGTCGTCGTCGTTTCATCGTCGTCGCTCTCGGAGGGTTTTTCGTTTCTGCAAGATATTAATTCGCTTTTTAATCAGAGGGGTATATACTGCTGTATATGAAGAAACCCATTATCCTGACATCGAAAGAAATAAAGCTAAAATTGAAAAAGCTCCCGGGCTGGAAATTTGCCCATAACAAAATTTCAAAGCAATTTGAATTCAAAGATTTTATGGATTCGCTGGGATTCGTCAAAAAACTGGCCCCCTATTTTGAATCCATGGACCATCACCCCGACACCCATATCCTGTACAGTAAAGTCCTCTTCGAACTCCAACGCTTCGATGTCGGCGGCAAAGTGACCGACAAAGATATTCTGGTCGCAACTGAAATTGAGAAGAGATATAACGCAAGATAAAACGGGCCATTCTCGGCCTGTTTTATATTCTGGAAAAACTCCGCCAAATGCGGTATCATGGTGCTTTGGAGAGGTCGGATAATGGTTATTCCACCGGTTTCGAAAACCGGAATCCCGCAAGGGATTTGTGGGTTCGACTCCCACCCTCTCCGCCAAAATTCGGAATTCAAATTTCCGCCAAAAATATGGTCGGCGCGAAGCGCCGTCTGTTCTGCATTCCCCCCACAAAATCCTGATTCTGCAAGGATTCGCCACGCTCCGCGTGGCTCAAAAAGTACGGTTCGAGCTTCAATAATAAAGTTCGAACCGACTTTTTTGAATAAATGAAGTTTCTCTTCATTTATTCCCTCGTTTGCCAATTCTATATTGTATTTCAAAAACTTTTCGGTAAGTTCGAACCGATTATTCGCTTTTTGCTCAAAAGCCGATAATTTCTCTTTGAGAAGCTGTTTTTGATTAACCAATGCACTTTTAGCATCTCGATATTCTTCTAGTGAAAGTGCGTTTTCAAGATAAGCGTTCATCAGCTTCTCAATTTTGGAATCCAAAAGAGAAATATCGGCTTTTGTTTTGTCTACAAAAAGCGTAGACGATTGGGCTTC
>PLYL01000001.1 GCA_003151795.1 Candidatus Yanofskyibacteriota bacterium
TGCGCCAACAGACTTAGTATACCCATCTCGTCGTAGTTGACAAAACAAGTAAAGTAAGATATTGTTTGTCTCAAGGAGGAGACATGGATGTAACCGTCGTGAAAGCTGGGACGCTAAGCTTTAAAGCAACCCGGCATCTGGGAATCTCGAGCTGTCGGCCCATCGACCCTGAGCAGTCTCCAGAGCAGAATGTCGTGTTCGTAGATTTTGTATCTGGTGGTAAACGAGAATTGGAGTCAACCTCGGTTCCTGAGAGCGCGTACGTCATCTCGGGAGTGTACGAACTCGTTCTCGCTGGGGATGTTGTCCGGCACCTAGAAACAGGTGATCTCGTGCACTTTCCACCGGGGTCATCTCACGGAGTTCGGTGTGTCGTGCCTGGCCGGTGGCTAGCCATCTTTACTCCTGTTTAGCCCCGTTCAGTCCGCGGACAACAACGTCCTGGTTGAGCGGGGCGTTGTTGTTTTAATCTTGCCAAAAACCTATGTTTTGTGTATATTATGGGCATGATTCCTTTCCTAGATTTTAAAGATTTAAACGCGCCGTATAAGAAAAAGCTGATGAACGCCATCTCGGCGGTCATTGATTCGGGTTGGTATATTTTGGGTCCTCATGTTTCTAAATTTGAAAAAGAATTCTCTGAGTATTGTGGCGTGAAGCATGTTATTGGCACGGGCAATGGCCTGGATGCGCTCACGTTGATTTTTCGAGCCTATAAAGAACTCGGTATTTTGAAAGAAGGGGATGAGGTCTTAGTGCCAGCGAATACCTACATCGCGAGTATCTTAGCGATTACTGAAAATCGATTAAAACCAGTTTTGGTTGAGCCGGATATTCTCACCTATAACATCGACCCTAAATTATTAGAAAAAAACATTACCAAAAAAACAAAAGCAATCATGGTGGTGCATCTCTATGGCCAAGTCGGCTACTCGGATGCGATGCAAAAGATTGCCGATAAGCACGGCCTAAAAATTATTGAAGATTGCGCGCAGGCTCACGGGGCCATGTATAAAGGACGAAAGACGGGTAACCTTGGAGATGCTGCTGGATTCAGTTTTTACCCATCGAAAAATCTCGGCGGACTAGGGGACGGCGGCGCGGCAACAACCAATGATGCAAAATTAGCCGATATGATTCGCGCGTTGCGTAATTATGGTAGCCATAAAAAATACTACAATCAGTATCAAGGAGTGAACAGCCGACTAGATGAACTTCAGGCCGCGGTGCTTTCTGTTAAACTTCAATATCTCGACAAAGAAAATAAACAGCGTCGGGCCATCGCGAAAACATATTTAACTAAAATCAAAAATCCGAAGCTTGCCTTGCCTCAACCTTCGGATCTCTCTCATGTTTGGCATCTGTTCGTACTTCGAACTAAGAACCGTGATACCTTTCATCAGTACTTGCGTGACTGTGGTATTGATTCAGTGATTCACTATCCGCTACCGCCCCACAAACAAGAAGCCTATAAAGAATGGAATAAAAAGATCTATCCGATTACCGAAGAAATTCACGCCACGGTAAACAGTCTCCCGTTGCATCCGGCCATGACCAAAGCTCATATTAATAAGGTAATTAAAGCCTGTAACTCGTATGTTGGTTAAAGGTAAAAAAATAGCCTTTGTGGTGGGCACATTTCCAGTAATTTCGGAAACCTGGCTTATTAATCAGGTCGTCGGTTTAAAAAAGCGTGGCATTGATGTAGAAATTTTTTCTTTCACCAAGGGTAATCCAGAGAACGTTTCAGAAAAATTTCATGAGTATACAATGGCTGAGTATATACACTATCTGGATATGCCCGAGAATAAGGTTTTAAGATTTTTTGTGGCCATTCCGAAGGTATTTCATTTGCTTATCAGGAATCCAACCGCACTTATTCGGGCGCTTAATTTTAGGCGATACGGTTGGCAAGCGGCTTCATTGGAAACATTATTTTGGGCCGAATCTTTTGTCGGCAAAGATTTCGATTTGGTTCATTGCCATTTTGGCACCGTTGCCACCAAGTTTATGGAGATTAGATATATTTTAGGCTTGAAAAATAAAATTATTACTTCTTTTTATGGTATGGATGTTAGCAGAATTTTTAAAGCGAAAGACCCCAGTTATTATGATGAAGTTAAGAAATGGACTTCACAATTTATTGTTATGTCGGAGTTTATGAAGAAGAGAGTCGTGGCTCAAGGTTTTGATGAACGTAAAATTCACGTTGTGCCAATATTTGGCATAGACGTGAATGATTATGTATTTAAAGAAAGAATATTAAAGCCTGGCGAGACGATTCAAATGGGTACTGTTGGCCGATTTGTGGAGAAAAAAGGTTTTGATGATTTACTGCGGGCGTTGGCTATCGTAAAACAAAAAACTGATAAAAAATTTAATTGCACCATCATTGGCGACGGTCCGCTTCGTCCGCTTCTGGAAACCATGACTAAAGAATTAGATATAGGCGACGTAGTTACCTATACCGGTTATATGAAGCAAGAAGAGATGATTAACCGTTTACAAAATATGCATCTATATCTTCAGTCTTCTAAGACCGCTGCTGACGGCGATATGGAATAACTACTATGACCACTGCCGTATTACAAGCACTTGCGACCGGATTACCGGCGATTACCACGAGTCATGGTGCTTTTTCCGAACAAATTGTCGAAGGCAAGAATGGTTTCTTGGTTCCCGAGGGTGATTATCAGGCGCTTGCCGAAAAAATTATCTATTGCATGGAACATCCAGAATTATGGCCCGCGTTTGGAGAATTCGGTAGGAAACTTGTAGAACAAAATTTTAATTTTGACGTGGTAATGGAAAAACAAATTCAGATTTATGAGGATATGTTAAATTCATAGCAGATGTTATTTAAATCTTGGCGGGATAAATTTTTTCATTTTCAACAGCATTGGTTCGTGCGGGACGTGGCGGAGATTCGGGCGAACGGAATTTTCGCCGTGGTTCACTATATAGAGGGCAAGTAACAATCCTATGGGGCTGTCCGTAGTTATCCACATTTTAACTTGACGGTAATTTCCCGGCGAAATAGAATGAGGGTATTAAAAGTAATAACAGCTTAAAAGGCAGTCGAGCTTTTGCTCTTCCGTCTTGACGCTCAAACTATGGGAACGTATATCAGTAGCAAAAAGTATGGGACTTATATACATTGTAACACC
>PLYL01000011.1 GCA_003151795.1 Candidatus Yanofskyibacteriota bacterium
ACGAGGTTAGCAACCCCTTATTCTTATGGTACCGTCAAAGTTCTTCCCATACAAAAGCGGTTTACAGGCCGAAGCCCTTCTTCCCGCACGCGGCATCCCTCGATCAGGCTTTCGCCCATTGTCGAATATTCTCGTCTGCTGCCACCCGTAGGTGTATGAGCCGTTTCTCAGTCTCATCGTTGAGGGTCATGCTCTCACACCCCCTACCCGTCATAGCCTTGGTGGGCCGTTACCCCGCCAACAAGCTGATAGGACATAGGCTCCTCTCTTAGCGTCTTGCGACTTTACTCTTGCGAGACTATCGGAAATTAATTCGCCTTTCGGCGAGTTATGCCCGACTAAAAGGCAGATACCAATGTGTTACTAACTCGTTCGCCGTGGTGTCAAAGTATTGCTACAGTGCACCACTCGACTTGCATGACTTATCGGTGCCGCCAGCGTTCATCCTGAGCCAGAATCAAACTCTCTTAAGAAATTCCATCCCGAATGGCATTACTGCCAGAGGGACAGAACATTTCGTCCCGACAACCTTTGCAGGAATTGTCGGGATCCTCGATTTTGGGTCAATCTTTCGATTGAACAAAATCGGGACTGGTTAACTATATGAAATTGACAATGATCGTTCCGTTTTTATGGCCCGCTATTTTGAGAATAGCAGAACCACGTTTCTCTCCAGGATATGTGTAGGGAGAAACGTGGTTTAACTACCTGCCTGCCGGCAGGCAGGTGTGTCTAATTGTACTGCCGTTAAGATTGGGTCTCTAAGGTCCAAATCTCTCCGAACTCAATGGTTCTTCTATTATACTCGGCGGAAATAAAGAGTCAAGGGGCTGGTTAGGCCCCTTGCAACATCAGAATGATCCCCTTCTTGGCTTCTATGCAAACCACTGGTTCTTTGTATTTGGGAAACCAATCGTGATTGAGACTATACGGATACCCTTCACGTTTAAGTATCCGCTTATAGAGACTGTGGAGCATTTCCTGGGGTGCCATCGCTGGCATACAGACAATCTCTCTCCGATCTTTTTCCTTTCGAACATGAAGATAGACCCGAAGCCCTTCTTGGCTTGGCCGGGCATCTATGAGAACTGTCCAACCATCACGCTGGGGAAGTTCAGCCTCGTATACAGGATATGAATCTGATGAATATTCATATCTCCTATGCCAAGGAAGTTTCTCCTCGGCATCCAATCTTGAGATGAGGGAAAAGATCACTTCCTCTTGAGTCGCCTTTCGAGCAAGGAAATAATCTTCACCATCACTCTCGCTGACAAAGAACCCGTCCCGCGTTTCGTCTTCCTCGCGAGCATTAGAAAGCAACTGAAGCATGTATCACCTCGCGAAAAGAATAAGCCATAACAACCCATTAGTCAATCTAACTGTTCTTTTTTCGCCACTCCTCTATCTTGGCATGATTACCCGAAAGCAGCACTTTCGGCACCCGTAGGATTTTTATTTTTTGTTTTTTGTTTCCTTCCTTACCCCTTAATACATACTCCTTAATACTAAATTCCGCGGGTTTGGTGTATTGAGCATGGTCTTCTTTGGTAGCCGAATCGGCATCGTGCATGAAACCAGAAAGCTGACGAGAAACGGCCTCAATCACCGCCATCGCTGCCACTTCTCCGCCATTTAAGACATAATCACCCATCGAGATAATCTCGTCGGCAATATATTCGGCCACTCGTTCATCTACGCCTTCATACCGACCACAGATAAAAATAAGCTGATCAAGTTTAGACCATTTCTTGGCCAGCTCATTTGTAAACTTTTTCCCGCGGGGAGAAAAAAGAATCACTTTTGATTTCACTTTTTTGTTCTGCCTTAATACTTTCCCCTTAATACTTAATACTGCTTTATAGATTGGTTCAATTTTAAAAACCAAACCCGGCCCACCGCCGTAGGGTTTGCCGTCCACGGTCTGATGCCGGTCTTCGGTCCAGTCCCGCAGATAATGCGTTTTTACAGTAATAATCTTTCTTTTAATTGCCTTAGCAAGCAAAGATTCCGACAAAAAGCCGGAAAAAATATTGGGGAAAATTGTGATAATATCGAATTTCATAGTTTGGATATTATACAATAAAATAAGACCCCACGCAACCGCGTGGGGTCTTATTTTATAATTTATAGTCCCAAACTGTCCATCGCTTCGTCGAGAGTTTTTTCTTTGCCGTCGCCGAGGCCGGCCATGGGTTCGACTTCTTTAACCATCCGGCCGCCTTCCGGTTCTTCTATCTTTAAGTTCACGCGAGCATTGTTGCGCATGCCGACAATCCGGGCCAAGGTTCTGACAGCCTTCGCGGTCGTACCCGAACGGCCAATCAACAAACCCATATCTTCCGGAGCGACTTTGACGGTCAGTAAAACTCCCAACTCATCCACTGTCCGCACGACTTCCACTTTGTCAGGATTATTTACAATCCCTTTAATAATAAACTCCACAAAATCTCTGTCTGGTTCGCTGGTCATCGTTCAGATAGCCGATATGTACTATGAAGTTCAAGCATTGCTGAATCTATCAATCGTGTATCAGCTTATTAATCACTGCCTCTCTTCTACTACTACCTTATCTCACCCCGCAATGTTCGTCAATTACTGCTGGGTGATGGCGCTACATCGGAGAACTGGCTGAAGTATTGATAGATAGTTTGCGATACTTTCTGCATGACGGGCGGCCATACCCTGAAGCATCACAGTAAGCATGTATGGCCTGCTTGGGAGGTAGACGATTCCTGAATCAATATATGTCTTGGTTGGATCGTCTTCACCGTACTTGTGGGCAAATGTTACGGTATCGGGTATCCCCTGCGACAGGAAATCTTTAAATGTCGACTGCGAAAGAAGTTTCAATATCTTCTCCGAGTTCCCAATCTGAAGATAACTTGACTCGAATAAAACCCGGAGGAAACCGGTAAATTGTTTCGCGCTTACTTTTCCTTGGGCATCGGCCAGCTCATCCAAGCCGGTCTGGCTTATCAAATCCTGCATGTCATTGACATTTATTTGCCTCAAAAGCATATGCTGCGCCGTGTTGTCAGAATCGACTAAGAGAGATGAGAGCAGTTGGTCAATGGAAAACGAGACGCCAGAAATTGTCTGATAAAGGTTGCCGGAGCGATTGTCCCTATCCGCGTCGGTTATGGCCACCAAATCTCCCAACCGCAAATCGCCATTCTCAACTTTTTTCATAATCACGATGGCAAGCGGCAACTTGGCGATACTGGCGGGCCAGATTTTTAAATCTTTGTTGATTGAAGTATTGCTCCCGGTATTGAGATATTCCAGATACAGAGACATGGAATTCGGAGGAAGGCCGGCATTGATGGCGGTCAGAGAATTTTTAAGGTCTCTTAAATTAACGATGAGATCCGCTTGGTCGGAAAAATTATGATTGATGTCAATGAACGGATGCGCCGTGATATTCTTATACGATACATACCCCCCGCCGACAACGCCGAGTATTATACCCAGACCAAGCACAACGAAAACATACGCATGCGATTTTATTAGTTTTTCAAACAAAGTTTGTAGTTTATTCAAGGACGATGTTGATAAGTTTATCCAAAATATAAATAACGCGCTGAACGGTTTTGTCAGCGATAGCCTTCCGAACGTTCTCCTGTGCCATGGCCGAAGTTTTCGCTTCGTCTTCCGAAAGGCCCCGTTTCACTTTTATTATATCACGAACCTTTCCGTTCACCTGAACGACCAGTGTGATTGATTCTTCCATCAATAACGCCTCGTCAAACTCCGGCCATTTCTCCAGATGAATAGACGTGCCGTTACCGAGTACTTCTTGCCATAATTCTTCGGCGATGTGAGGAGCAAATGGAGCAAGCAACTTAACAAATGACTCACAACTTACAACCAACAACGATTCGTTTTCAAGTTCATTTAACAACTTCATAAGCCCGCTCACACCAGTATTAAATTTATGCTGTTTTATCTGCTCGCCAATTTCTTTTATCGATTTATTTAGTTTTATCTTTATTTCTTTTGATTCCGTCGTTGGTTGTTTCTTGTTGGTTGTTTGTTTATTTATGAAATTCCAAACTCGGTCCAAAAATCTCCGAACGCCCAATAAGCCCTCGGAATTCCAATTATAATTTTGGTCATATGGCCCCATGAAGGCAAAATACATTCTCACCGCGTCAGCGCCGTGCTTGGCAACTTCTACGTCCGGATCCACGGCTTCACCTTTAGACTTGGACATTTTATGGCCCGTGGTTTTGTCCATAATAAATCCATGATTGCGCCGACCGAGGAACGGTTCAGAAAAATCAACAATATTTAAACTGCGTAATGCCTTCGTGATAAAGCGCGAATATAAGAGATGCATGGTGTTGTGCTCCGCTCCGCCAAAATACAACGGCAACGGCAACCACTTGGTCATATTTTCTTTGGATGCAAATTCTTTTTCATTTTTTGGATCCGTGTAGCGCAAGAAATACCACGATGAATCGACAAACGTATCCATGGTGTCGGTTTCACGCTCGGCCGGCTGACCGCACTTGGGGCATTTCACCTTCAGCCACTTCCCTGCTTTCGCCAACGGCGACCGGCCATCATCGGCCGGCATAAAATCTTTCAATGGCGGTAATTTAATCGGCAGTTCTGTTTCTTCCACAGACTGATAACCACAATCGGCACAATGAATCATGGGAATCGGCACGCCCCAATAGCGCTGGCGCGAAAGTACCCAATCATGCAAGCGATAGTTTTTATGCAATTCGCCCATCCCTTTTTCTTTCAAGGCTTGGGTGATTTTGGTCTTGGCTTCGGCCGACGACATGCCGTCATACTGGTTGGAATTAATCAGCACGCCTTCTTTTTCATTGGCGTGACCGATAAACTTTTCTTCATTTAAAACCACTTCTTTAATCGGCAGATTGAACTTCTTGGCGAATTCGTAATCCCGCTCGTCATGCGCCGGCACGGCCATGATTGCCCCTGTGCCGTAATGGCCTAAAACATAATCCGCAATCCAAATAGGAATTTCTTTTTCTGTCATTGGATTAATTGCCAGAAGTCCTTTGAGTTCAACTCCGGTTTTTTCTTTGTCTTCTTGTCTTTGCAATTCTGTTTTCTTCTTTGTTTGTTTAATGTATTCTGCGACTTCTTCGTAATTCGTAATTCCTAATTCGTTATTCTGGACGAGCGGATGTTCAGGAGCGAGGACTATATAAGTGGCTCCGAAAATCGTATCCGGTCGCGTAGTGAAGACTGAGATTCTTAATTCTTGATTCGTAATTCTAAATTCTATCCGTGCTCCTTCCGACCGGCCAATCCAATTTTTCTGGGCGAGCTTGGTTGATTCCGGCCAATCCAAATCATTCAGGTCATCAATGAGGCGGTCCGCAAAAGAAGTAATTTTAAACATCCATTGCGAAAGGTTCCGTTGTTCGACGGCACTCCCGCATCGGTCGCACTTCCCGTCAATCACCTGCTCATTAGCCAGTACGGTTTTGTCATTCGGACACCAATTCACCAGCGTCTCGGCCCGATACGCCAAACCGGCTTTGTATAATTGAATAAAAATCCACTGGGTCCATCTATAATACTCGGGGTCAATAGTGCTCACCTGACGCGACCAATCAAATCCCGCGCCCATGGAGCGGAGCTGTTTGGACATCTTGGTGATGTTTTTCTTGGTCCAGTCGCGCGGATGGATATTATTCTTAATGGCCGCGTTCTCGGCCGGCAAACCAAAAGCATCAAAGCCGATGGGATACATGACATTGAATCCGTTCATCCGCAGATAGCGTCCATAGATATCCGGCACCGCGAACGCGTACCAATGCCCCGTATGCAAATCCCCCGACGGATACGGAAACTCCACCAACAACATAAAATTTTTCTTTCCACCCGAAAAATCTTCGGCCTCATAAAGCTTCTTTGATTCCCAATACTTTTGCCATTTTTTCTCTATTTTCGCCGGATTGTACTTGGCCATTTATGTTTCCTAACTATAGCGGAAATAAGATATTTTATCAAAAAATAATAAAGGCCCGGGGTGCACACCCGAGCCTGCCCACTAATCCCTTGGACCCGGCTGAGACGAGACCGGAGGGCCAACTGTGTATGAAAGTCTCGACTAGAGGTGGCCCGTTGACGACCCCTCTACCCGCCGACGGGATTTTTACCCGCCGGAATTTTTTTTCCGACACCGACTCTGCTTTTTTTAACGAACGAGAGACCCAGCCCGCGACTATCCACTTTCATGTGCCGCCTTGGCTTTCCGCGCATTGTACACTGCGCGTTGCTGACACCTATCGCGCGGATGTATGTGCCGCGAGCTGGGCGTGGGAGGAACGTTGCGGCTCCGAGAAAGGTCTGGTGCGGCGCCAATGGCGCGCGGGAGACCATCCATGGCCGATTTCCACCTCGCCCCTTGATTGTACTCTCTTCTAAATAAAAAGTCAATAGGGTCTTATTAGGCCCTATTTTGCTATATTTTGAAGAGTTTCTTGCAATTCTCTGTTGTTGATTCGATTACCTTTTCCAGCGGCTCATTTTTGAGTTCGGCCAGTTTTTTAGCGACTTCTATTACGTATGCGGGCTCGTTTCTGGTTCGTCCGCCTTCGCTACTGCTTCGGCGAGACAAGGGCGTGAGATATGGGGCGTCGGTTTCAATGAGAATTCGATCGAGCGGAGCAAAGCGCACAACTTCATCATACTGTCTAGCAAAGGTAATAATACCATTGAAGCCAAAATAGAATCCGAGATTGAGAAGCTCTTTTACTTCTTCAAGCGAAGCAGTGCATGAGTGAACCACGCCCCGAAGCTTAGAATTATGAATTAGGAAGTACGAATTAAGAATTTCAAACAAATCCTTAAATACTCTTCCAGTGCTTCCCTTGGCCGCGTCTCGAGCGTGAAGTACAACCGGCTTATCATATTGAATTGCCAAATCTAAAAATTGTTTAAAAACTTCTTTTTGCCGTTCCTGCTTCTCCGGCTCCGGCGTCCGATAATAATCCAACCCAATCTCCCCCACCGCCACTACTTTGGGTTCTTGAAGCATGCTTTGATAAACTGGTGTATCAAAGTGTTCCGAAACAGCATTCGGGTGAAGACCGATCGTTGCCCAGATATTTTCATGAGTCCGCGCTAATTCAATCCCCTGTTTTGATGCTTCTAAATCAGTGCCGACACAAACCATCGCGACACCCGCGTTCTTTGCGCGAGCGAGCATCTCTTCCCTGTCTGCATCGTATTGCGGAAATTGGGGATGACAGTGCGAATCAAAAATTATTGACATATGATAAAAATTATTATACTATGGACTAACTGTCCCTTTTACTAACTGAAACGAGGTGACTGATGGTTATCGTGTACGTAATCGCGATGGTCTGGCTAGTCGCCGGCATCTTCTTGGCGGAAAACGAAATTGGCATCGTCTATGCCTTCAAGGAGATGAGTGAACGCACAGCTTCCGGCCTGCCTCTGCCCTATCATGCCATCTTCGAATATATCATGACGGTAATAATCATGCCGCCCCTCATAGCCATCTTCGGAAGCTTGGGCTTTGCTGTCAGGCTCTTCAGCCCGAAGAAAAGGCAGCCTCGAAGCATCGATTCACACTAAAGGCGCGGAAATAGCACTCCACTCTTCCGCACTTTCAGCCGCCGGCCTTCCAAGCCGGCGCTCTCTTTTTTAAAATCAAAAATCTCAGAAATTTTATCGGCCGTTTCGGGCATAAATGGCCACAACAATGAACTGATGCGATAAATCATTCTTACCAACATAAGCATCGTTTTTTTAAATTCTTCTTTGTTATTTTTTACCTCAGCCCAGGGTTGTTTTTCGTTAATATAATAATCTATAAATGCCAAATTGAACCAAATATATTCAAGAACTTTATGTAGCTGGAAATTGTTAATATAATTATCAATTTTATCCAAGTCAAAATAATCTCTCAAATCTAAAAACTTTTTATCCTCTTCTCTAATATCATTGCTATCAAATAAAATCTCTCCGTCCAAGTTATTCGAAATCAGCGTGACTACGCGCTGAACCAAATTTCCTAAACCATTGGCCAAATCGCCATTATAGCGAGCAATTAATTTCTCTTCGGAGAAATCTCCATCTTCGTCGGAAGGAATCTCTCGCAGCAGGAAATAACGGACGACATCAGTGCCGTATTTCTCGACCATCGCGACCGGGTCGACGACATTGCCAATTGACTTAGACATTTTCTCGCCGTTTGCCGTAACGAAGCCGTGCACGTAAATCGCTTTGGGCAATTCAATCTCGGCCGAGAGAAGTATCGCGGGCCAAATTATGGCATGGAAACGCAGAATGTCTTTGCCGATTAGATGGACATCGGCCGGCCAGAATTTTTTAAAATCTCCACCATCGTGGTCCCAGCCCAGCGCGGAGATATAGTTGCTTAAGGCATCGACCCAAACATACATCGTTTGACTCGGGTCATTGGGTACGGGAATTCCCCATGATAACTGCTTCGACGGGCGCGAGACACTCACGTCTTCGGCATCATCTAGTAAATTCAAAATCTCTTTTTTCCTCGTGACGGGTAAAATCTTCAATTCGTCATTCTCAATCCGCTTTTTAATTTCGCCGGTATATTTAGAAAGTTTAAAAAACCAATTTTCTTCGGCGACAACTTCCGGCTTTGTCTTGTGAATCGGACACAGCCCATCAACCAATTCGCTTTTTTTAATGAAGGCTTCGTGGCCGACGCAATACAAGCCTTCATAATTTTTCTTATACAAATCGCCTTTTGCCTGAAGAACTTCCCAGAGTTTGATGGCTGTCGGCCAGTGGCGCGTCTGATCGCTCGTGCGGATAAAATCATCGTTAGCGACATTTAGTGCCGCGGGTAAGGCTTCAAATTTAGCCGCCAGTTCATCGACGAAAGCCTTGGTATCTTTATTGGCGGCGGCGGCGGCGCGAGCAATTTTGATGCCATGTTCATCGGTCCCAGTCAGAAACCAGGTCTCTTCCCCTTTCAGTCTATGATAGCGTGCGAGGACATCGGCCTGGATTAATTCCATAGCATAACCGATATGCGGTTCGGCATTGGTGTAGGCAATCGAAGTGGTGATATAGAATTTATTCTTCATCGGATTCTGGTTTAGATTTGCGGGGCTTCGGCCCAACGACAACTACGAATTCGCCTAATAAATGGTTGCCGGTTAGTTCCATCAGTATCTCTTCTGCCATACCGCGGTAGGTGCTTTCAAATTGTTTGGTTAATTCGCGGCAGACGACGAGCGGCCTAGCGAGCGGAGCCAATTGCTGAAGAGCTTTAGTAATGCGGTGCTTGGATTCATATAATACCACGGTATGCGCGATGGCTTCAATGTTCTTGAAAAATGTCTGGCGGCCTTTTTTGTGAGGCGGAAAACCAAGAAACGTGAATTTATCCGTCGGGAAACCGCTGATGGAAAGTGCGGATACCGCCGCATTAGCGCCTGGAATCGCCACAACCTTTGTTTCTGGAAGTTCTTTAATAATTTCCTGAATCAAGAAATTACCCGGGTCATTGATGCCGGGCGTACCAGCATCTGATACCAAGGCGATATCTTTGCCTTCTTTGAGTAGACGAATAACTTTTTCTATCATCCCCCGGCCCGAATGCTGATGATAGCTCAACAATTCTTTTTTAACATTGTAATGTTCGAGGAGCGTCCGCGTCACGCGAGTGTCTTCGGCCAAAATTAAATCGGTATTGCTTAACACCGTGATGGCCCGCAAAGACATATCGGCGAGATTGCCGATAGGCGTGGCAACAATGTAAAGGGTTTGCATAATGATGATTTGACTCTCAACGCAACTGACTTGGTCGAGTTCGAGGCAAAATCGAGCATTCGACTGAGACGTATAGTATACGGCGAAGAAGAAGCGGAGATTTTAACGAAGAAATCGGACAAGAGCCGCTCAAAGCGAAGCAGAGCGTGCGGTCAGTTAGTTGAGCGGCGGGATTCCTTCTGTCGTGCCACGTCATCAAGCATCTCGACGATAATAGTCGAGATTGGCACCGCTAAAATCATACCGGGAATGCCCGCGAGATTCTCCCCCACCAACAGCGCGATGATGACCACGACGGGATTCAAATTGAGCGACTTGCCCAAAATAAGCGGAACAAGGACATGATTTTCTAACTGCTGAACAATGACGTAGAAAATAATTACAAAAATCCCAAGCGACGGCGATTGAAGAAATGCCAGGAATACGGCGGGCACGGCAGCCACCACTGGCCCGACCATCGGCACAAGCTCGAGCACCATAATCAATAAACTCAACAACAAAGCGAATCTAACATGCAGGAGCGACAGCCCAATGTAGACTATTAAACCGACAATGAGGCCCAACAACAACTGGCCCTGAAGCCACTTGCCGACTTTTGCTTCCGTCCGTTTCCAAAGGCTGATAACATAACCTTCGTACTTTTCCGGCACCACCGAGCCGAGAAATGTTTCAACGCCTTTGCGCGTTACCGAAAGATAAAAAGAAATAATCAAAATCGCGACAAAGGAGAACGCCCCGCCGAACACGCTGACAATCAAGCCGACCACGGACTGCGAAGCCTGCTGAAGATAGGAGGAAAGGCTGGAAAGAATATTTTGAACTTCACTCAAAAAATCAAGATACTGGGGCGAGGCCTGCTGGGCAGTTTGCAAAGATGAGGATACTTGAGCCACAACTTTCGGCAAAACGCTGATGAGCCGGCTGATATCGTCCGAGATATACGGCACGACGAGCGAGAGCACGACCACGGCGAGAGCGAGCATCACGAGATACAGCGCGAGAACGCCGATGACGCGCGGAAAGCCGCGTTCATCGAGCCAATTCGCGAATGGTGAAATTCCCGACGCAATCACGAGCGCGAAAAGGAAAATAATCACCACGTCTTTCAAAAGATAAAGAAAAACAAAAAGAAGAATCAGCAAGATGGCTTTGATAATGGTACCGCTTGAGATTTCTAATTGGACGCGTTCACCGGCCATATTATAGAGTTAATAATTTCTTAAACGGTTCCGAATCCTTAAATGGACCGACAAGAGCGAGGTTCAATCCCTCTTCTTTCAAAAATTCTTTAGCGACAATAGCAATGGCCTCTCGAGTTACCGCCTTAATCTTAGCGAGCTCTGCCTCGGGTGTCAAAACCTTGCCCTCGAATAAAACACTATTGGCGCAAATCTGCGCTAAGAAATTTGAGCTTTCCATGGCCAAATCCGTGTGGCCAACGGTTTGATCAATCGCCTGCTTCAGCTCGAGTTCCGTCACGCCTTCGTCACGAACTTTTTTAATTTGTTCAAGAATGACTTTAATTGCGTCTTGGGCTTTAGTATTGTTAACCCCCGCTTCTACGGCAAAGTATCCACAATCAGTACTCGTGCTGTTTCCCGCTGAAACATAGTAAGCTAGCCCACGCTTTTCACGGACTTCACTGAAAAGGCGCGAACTCATCCCCCCGCCGAGAATACTGCCCAACACCGCCAGCGGATAGCGTCTCTCATCGTGCATACTCACGGCCCTAAATCCGAGAATCAAATGTGATTGATCGGTCTCTTTGTAGAATATATCGGCCTGCGGCACAGTCTGGCTTTCAACAACCTTTTCCTTGGTGAATAGTTCCCCTTCCCTTATATTTGAAAAATAATCAGTAACTTTTTCTTTTATTTCTTCAGGTTTGATGTTGCCAGCGATAGCGACAACGGTGTTGCCCGCGATGTAATGGGTGTTGAAATATTTCACAAACTGGTCGCGTTTCAAACCCAAGACGGTTCCCTTCGGCCCCGTAATCGGCCAGCCCGCAGGCTGGTCACCATAGAGCAACTTTTCAAAATTAAGAGAGACGATATGGCGGGGGTCATCGTTAACCATATTGATTTCTTCAACGACCACATGACGTTCCTTTTGTATTTCCGCTTCATCGAGCCGAGAGTTTAGAAAGATGTCAAAGATAACGTCCATGATGATATCTGTTTTTTCGGCGCTCGCCTTGGCGTAGTAGCCGGTATATTCTTGACTAGTGAACGCGTTGAACTGCGCGCCGATTGATTCAAGCTCACGAGCAATGTCCAACTCCCCCGACCGCTTGGCCGTGCCTTTAAACATCATGTGTTCTAAAAAGTGCGAGATACCATTGATGTCTTTAGTCTCGTATTTGGAACCCGTGCCGACCATTACCAAAACCGTAACCGCTCGAGTCCCTTCCATCGGAATCGTCACCAACCGCAAACCTGAATCGAGAGTGTGAAATTGATATTGCATATGATAAATGGAGTCTGTACCCGCCGCCTACTGGCGCAGGGCGCTGCGGTCCCCTTTGGTCGCTTGGTGCCGACGGAAAGAGTCGAACTTTCGTCTGATCGTTATGAGTGATCCGTTCTAACCGTTGAACTACGCCGGCATTACGTTACGATAAGATTCTATCTTATTTTCTTGATTATTTCAACCGATAGCGTATAATCTACAGAGTCATAAAAAATAAATATCGCGGGGTAGCGCAGCGGTAGCGTGCCGGGCTCATAACCCGGAGGTCGTGGGTTCGAATCCCACCCCCGCAACAAAGAAAGAAGATTTCGTTGTAAAAAGCGGCCGATTTATACGTGTTGGTAACTTATTTGTTACATTTTTGATTTGTGCGTTATACTTCCTATATAAAGGTCGAAATTTAATACCAACTATTAAATGCCCAAAAATAACTCTATGAAGAATATGAAATCTTTCTTGGTCGTTGCCGCATTAGCGGTTGTTATCGTCGGTATTGGAAACTGGATGAACAGCCAGAATGCTGATCAACAAGCTCTTATCGCCGCCGGAAAAGCAAAAACTCCGGTCGCCACGACCACACAAACTGGCGCGTCCACGAACAATGCCCTCTATAACCAACTGGTCCAACAGTACCGAACCGCTCGAATCCAGTTCGGCGCAACTTGCCAAGCCACTCCGACAATGGCCTCGTACAAGAACGGCACTAGTATCATGCTTGATAACCACACGAATGTGGCCCACACGGTTTCAGTCGGTGGAACAAGCTATTCCCTTCCAACCTATGGTCACCAGATTATAACCCTCACCAGTGCGACGGTTCCAGGTACAATGACGGTAAATTGCGACAAATCAGTTAACGTCGCTACGATTCGTCTCTCCCAATAAACTCTCCTGGGTAAATAAAGACCGCCGACTCGGCGGTCTTTATTTACCCAAGTTTTGGAAAACTAGGGTGTTTTTGTCGGGGTCGGCGTGGGTGTGGGAGTCTTGGATGGCGTGGGGGTCGCGG
>PLYL01000003.1 GCA_003151795.1 Candidatus Yanofskyibacteriota bacterium
TGCGCCAATTGACTAGGAGAGCCCTCCGCGCTGTTGTTGACATATAATGATTTTTGATTAATAATAGGATTAAGGAGGTTTTATATGACTGGGGTGAAAATGCCTCAAGTCGCAGTGTTCATTGATTGGCACAACATGGCTCCGGTGAGATACTTAGCCGGAAGAAAGGTCAAGTTTGACGGCCTTTTGTCATATGTGCATACGCTGGGCAACTTGCGGGGCGCTTTCGTTTATATGGTTGATTTCAAAGACCATATTCCCGAACATGAGAGAATTGACTCCAGAGCCGTCCAGGCTTTGGAAAACAGGAATTTCATCGTTCGGCAGAAAGTGGTCAAGCGACGATACGATCCATTAACAAGAAAGGTCACAGCCGAAGGCAACATGGACGTGGAACTGACCATAGACATTATGGACACCCTCCTTAATGTCGGTTCAGTTATTGACAAAATTGTGTTTTTCTCTGGTGACAGCGATTTCTGTCCAGTGATTCGCAGAATTCAAAGACATCGGTCGAAAAACCCAATCCGAACTCTCGTCATCAGTCGCAAAGAGGCAATATCTCCGGAGCTGGCCAGGCAGAGTAATGAGTTTCTGTTTCTGGAAAAAATCGCCGATGAATTGTTTGAGCCTCGGTGCGCATAGGGTCTCGTTGCGGAGGGGTGGTTCGGAACTGCTCCTCCTTTTTCATTATGAATTTCTGGAAACAACTTAAAAAGCCTTTCTTTATATTAGCGCCGATGGCGGATGTGACGGATATGGCATTTCGACAGATTGTTGTCGGATGCGGGAAACCCGATGTTTTGTATACTGAATTTGTTTCCTGCGATGGGTTGTGTTCGTCCCGATTTCTCCCAAATCAAAATGATTTGGATGAGAAATCGAGGATCCTCGATTTTATAGTCGCAGAGCGAATAAAATCGGGAGAGAAAGGTCGGTTAAAATTATTAAAACATCTTGGATTCAAAGATAATGAACGGCCCATCGTGGCTCAATTCTTTGGTTCCAAACCGGAAAATTTTTACAAGTGCGCTCGACTAGCGGTGGAGCTTGGTTTTGATGGCATTGATATTAATATGGGCTGTCCGGCAGGAAAAATTGTGAAACAAGAATCTGGTTCGGGATTAATACTTACTCCCGAACTGGCCAAAGAAATTATCCGAGAAACTAAGCGGGGAGCAGGCAATCTGCCGGTCTCGGTTAAAACGCGCCTCGGCTATAATAAAATCATTACCGAAGAATGGATATCGGAATTAATTAAAGAAAAGCCAGACGCGATTATTCTCCACGGCCGAACCATGAAAGAAATGTCCAAAGTTCCTGCCCATTGGGACGAAATTGAGAAAGCGGGCATGCTGTGTCACGAAGCCGGTATTCCTATAATCGGTAATGGCGATGTCATGACTTATGCCGAAGGTCTGGAAAAGGCCAAACGATACAACCTCGATGGCATTATGGTCGGCCGGGGGATATTTCATAATCCTTGGTTTTTTTCCGCCAGAGGCGGATCCGCCTCTGGCGGAGACTCGACCAACAAAACACCTCAAGACCGCATCAATCTTTTGAAACAACACATCAAAAACTTTACCGAGCTCTGGGGCGATGATAAAAACTTTGCCGTCATGAAAAGATTCATAAAGATATATATCAATGATTTTAGAGGCGCCAAAGAATTACGCGACCAATTAATGAAGAGTAAAAGCGCGCCAGAAACTCTAGAATATCTATCAACCGCGGAGTATACCATTACTTAATGATGTGGTATATTAATCAGATATGTCCAGGTAGTGAAACTTCGAGAGGATTATGTTCCATTACGTATACGTGCTAGAAAATAAGAACAAAGGACTGTATATAGGGTATACTGAAAATTTAGAGAGGCGGCTATTGGAACATAATCAAGGCCGCAACAAGTCTACTAAACACGGCCGGCCCTGGCGTATTATTTACTGCGAAGCCTGTCTACACATAAATGATGCTAAGCGCAGAGAAGAGTATTTAAAAACAAATCAAGGTTCACGATTATTAAAACGAAGGCTTCGCAATTACCTCTTCAAGCCATAACCTTGTTGCGGCAACTCGAAGTTCTACTACCTGGTGTCTTCTACGAAGATTATTAATGTTCTCAAAGATGATTCGTTTGCCGAGATTATCAACCTTTTCAAGGCCACGCCAGCCGAAGAGGTAATATTCGTATTGCCGAAAAGCGCGCGGGCCTTTAAAAAAGAAGAACACTTCGCGTCGCTCCGTAGCGAGTCGAAAAGTCTCGGCAAATCAGTTTCCTTTTTATGTTCAAGTCCAGAAATCAATGACCTGGCCAAGAAATATAAATTCGATGTTCTTTTGGCCCGCTCGCCGGTTCCACGCAAGTCTGTCCGGCCGGAAAAAACAAATTCAATCAATGTCGTAAATGAAATCGAAGATTTCTACGCCGAGCCGGCCACAAGCGGCGATTCAATTTCAACCTCACAACCGGCCAAAGCGACTGATGACGATATTGATGACGATTTAGATTTTGAGGATTCTCCGGCGGAAGAATTCGCGCCGGTGCCCGCAATGGCTATCAGTCAAAATGGCCGGCGTCTCGATGACATATTCGTACCCGAGGCTGATAATCAGCATAGCGTGAGAGTGGCCGGCGGCCGGGAAAAAGCCGTACCTGTCGAAGTGAATCACGGGGATTTCGCGTATGAACCTGTTGAACATCGCGCCCTGCAAGAAATTAAAAGCGTTTGGGGTACTCAAACCCGGCCATCTGGGACAAGCGCCATTGCCCCGACGGCGTCGTTAATGAACTGGTTTCGCCGATCCCGCAATTCATTGTCTGGTTTGGCGCCGAAACTTGTCTCGGATAAAAATAAGGCTCATTCCCGCCGGCCCGCTCACCGGACGGCTTTGATTGCTCTGGTTGGCGTGGCCGTGGTTATTCTTGGAATTGTAATCTTCGTCACGACCGGCAAAGCCCAAATCACCATCAAGCCGGCCAGTCAGCCGCTAGATATCAGTCTTAATGTTTTTACCTCCGATAGCGTCTCGGCTGTCAGCTTGGCCGATATGGCGATACCGGGCCAGTTATTTAATATTCAGAAAACTGTCTCCCAAGATTTCACTGCTACCGGACATGTCGATGTCGCCCAAAAAGCCCGCGGGACGATTACCGTTTATAATGAACTCGCGGTTGATCAGCCACTTGTGGTTACAACTCGATTTGAATCGGCCGATCAGCATATTTTCCACACCCTGACTTCAATCGTCGTCCCCGCCGGTAAAACTATAAGCGGCAAATTGGTTCCCGGCAGTAAAGATGTCCAAGTTATCGCCGACAAAGCCGGTTCCGAGTACAACGTCCCGGTCGGCTTGTTTACGGTTCCGGCCTTTAAAGAGCAGGGGAATACGGACAAATATCAAAAAGTCTACGGTCAATCAACTTCGCCCATGCTTGGCGGCACCAGCGGCCAATCAACTGTCGTGACGGATACCGATTTGAGCACCGCCAAACAAACGCTCACCACGCAGCTGACAGCCAATGTTCAGGATGAATTAAAAGCCCAAATTAACGGCCTTAAAATTATCAACGACAGCCAAGTTGTCGTCGGCAGTCCCGTTTCCACCGGTTTGAGCGATGCCTCGGCCAGCACTTTTACCGTCAATCTTTCCGGCACGCTCAAAACTGTCGGTTTTAAAGAATCCGACCTTGATGCTCTGGTCGCCCAATATATTGATGCCCAGAAAAATATGACCGTTCTGCCCGACAAGCTTGTTTTAACTTATGATGGCGCGCATTGGGATGACGTTAAAAACGGCCTGTCTTTCACAGTTCATGTGACTGGCCCCAGCTATGCCAAGGTTGACCAACAGAAGATTATCACCGACTTGCTGGGCAAGAATGACGCCGACATGAGAGCCTATTTAGGCGCCATCGCGGGCATTTCTTCGGCGCATGTTTCCTTGTCGCCATTCTGGGTCCGGTCCATCCCGACAAACCCGGACAAGGTTAAGGTTGACGTATCCTACTAGGTTTGATAGTATATAAATGCTGAACTGACCACGATTACTAAGTGGCGCTGGAGACAGAAATCCTTGGCGGGCTAAAGCACCGCCAGGAGACCATTCCGAGAACTCCGATGCCCACGTTTGGTGGACGTCTTTTTTTCAGCCCCGTAGGAAGTAGCCCTTACGGGTTAGGAAGTCGAACGTTTAGTTAATTAGCGTAGTATCAGTTTCACACCAAAGTGTTTGACCGATTTCTACGACTTCTGACGGGGTGACCACAGAGCCGAAAGAAAAATTAAACGCCCAGATTATAGAGGCCCTGCCTGATACCAAGTTTAAAGTGAAACTGGAAGACGGCCGAGAAGTCCTGGTCTACTTGGCGGGCAAGATGCGCCTCCATTACATCAAAGTCATGATTGGCGATCGAGTCGCGGTGGAACTTTCCCCGGATGGAACCCGAGGCCGGATTGTTTATCGATATTAATCCCGCACATACCGAGCACATGTCTCTGGATGGCGACGGGATAGCTTTATAAAAAATTTAAGCGAGTAGTGGAGTTCTGTACTTCGACATCATGTCGGACGAGACAGTAAGCCCAGTGCTCGGTATGTGCGGGATGAAAGTACGAGCTTCCGTAAAAGTCATGTGCAATAGTTGCAAATTAGTCCGACGCAAAGGCCGGTTATATTGCATCTGCAAGAATCCGAAGCATAAACAGCGCCAAGGATAAAATGATTAATTCAATATAAATAGAACGCAGCTGGCTTGTCCGGATCCGAGGCAAATCCGAGTACTGGGCCGAGTCGTACTAATGTTACGACGAGGACCAAGCGGAGGATTTAACGAAGGAGTACGGACAAGAGCCGCTCAAGCCGAAAGGCGAGCGTGCGGTCAGCAAGTTATATAACATGCCCCGTATCCTAGGTATCAACATTCCGGATAATAAGAAAATCGAGTACGCATTGCCGTACTTGTATGGTATCGGCCATAGCACGAGTATTTTGGTTCTGCGTTCGGCCGGGATTGATTTAGATAAGCGGGCCAAAGATTTAACGGCTGACGAATTAAATAAGATTACCAAGATTTTAGAAAAGAGCTATCGAGTCGAGGGCGATTTGCGCAAAGAAGTCAGCCAGAACATCAAACGCTTGAAAGAAATCGGCACGTGGCGGGGCAGTCGACATGCTCGTCGTCTCCCAATCCACGGCCGGAGTAAGACCAACTCCCGCACGTTGCGGGGCAATGTCCGCAAGACAATGGGTTCGGGGCGCAAGGCCAGCGGTGAAAAAACATAAACATGGCTAAAACCAAAGTCGTTACAATGGAAAGCGATATCGAAACTGCTCCGAAAGAAGCAGCGGTTGAAGCGCCGAAGAAAGGCTCTTCCAAGAAGCAAGTCATCAACGGCGTCGCCACGGTCAATGTCTCCTATAACAATACAATTATTTCCATCGCCGATTCCATCGGCCAAGTCATCGCTTTCTCCTCGGCCGGTTTGCTCGGATTCAAAGGCAGCAAGAAATCCACGCCTTATGCCGCCAACATGGTTGCCAAAGATTGTTTTGAAAAGACCAAGAAATTCAATCTGACCAACATCAAGATTGTCATCAAAGGTGTTGGACCAGGCAGGGAATCGGCCATTCGCGGTTTAGCCGGGACCGGTTTAAACGTCCTGTCCATCATGGACGCGACCCCGATTGCCCATAATGGCGTCCGTCGGCCGAAACCACGCCGAGTGTAATTTTTAAACTTTAAATATTTAAACTTATTTCATGGCACGCTACACTGGACCAAAAGAAAGAATCGAACGGCGCATTGGCGAAAAACTCGGCATCAAGGGTTTGCGTTCTCAACTCGGCAAGACGGCGATTACCAAAAAACCTTATCCGCCGGGAATTCATGGCCATAAGCCGGTGCGCAAACTCTCTGAATTCGGCCAGCAATTAAAGACTAAGCAAAAGGTCCGCAATATCTATCGTATGCTTGAAAAACAATTCAAAGGCTATGTAAAGAATGCTTCAGCCTCGCACAAGGATGCCTATTCTTTGATTATCAACTCTCTCGAGCATCGGCTTGATAATACGACTTACCGCATGGGCCTCGGCCAATCTCGCGATCAGGCCCGCCAGCTCGTGAATCATGGCCATATCTTAGTGAACGGCCGGAAGGTCAGTATTCCTTCTTATCAGGTGCGGATTGGCGACGTTATTTCGGTCCGGGAAGGGAGCAAGAAGAGCGCCTTCTTTACGAATCTTGTCCCGCAATGGCTGCCGAAATATGACGCGCCAAGCTGGCTGGACTTAAATAAAGAGACCATGACGGCAAAAATTAAAGGCGCGGTTACCGCCGAAGAAAGCGGTATCGGCGCGGGCGACCTGCAAGCCATCATTGAGTATTACAGTCGTTAATTAATCAGCGGCTATACGGGGATTATTAACCCATATCGTTGCAAACATATGATACAGACACCCGAACAAATCAAAGTAATCGCAAAGAATGGCAACCGGACCACCTTTGAAATCAGCCCGCTCATGCCGGGCTATGGCGCCACGATCGCGAACCCGCTCCGGCGCGTGCTCTTGTCTTCGCTTGAAGGCGCGGCCATCACCTCGATTAAAATCAAAGGCGTGGATCATGAATTTTCGAGCATCGCCGGCGTCCAGGAAGACGTCATTGAACTCATTATGAATATCAAAAAGGTTAAATTTCGCCTGCACGCCGATGGCCCGGTTAAATTAAGCATCGAAGTTAAAGGCGAAAAAGAAGTCACTGCCGCCGATATTAAGGCTAATGCCGATGTGGAAGTAATCAACCCGGAACAGCACATCGCCACACTGACCGATAAAAAGATGGATTTCGTTATGGAACTTGACGTCGAAAAAGGCATCGGCTATGTCCCGGTGGAACAGCGCCAAAAGGAAAAACTCGCCATCGGCGTAATTGCCATTGACGCTATCTTTTCGCCGGTGCGCTTAGTGAACTTCAAAATTGAAGACGTTCGCGTCGGCCAGCGCATCGACTTTAATAAGGTGACGATGGAAGTGGAAACCGACGGTTCCATCGAGCCGGAAGTCGCGATGAAAAACGCGTCCGAAATTTTGATTAATCACTTCCGCGTCGTCAATGAAGTCCAGATTCCGGAAGCACGAATAAAGAAAGAACCGAAAGCCAAGAAAAAAGTTTCTAAGTCCTAAGTTCTAAATCCTAATTACTATTTATGAAGCGAGGCAATCAACGAAAATTCGGCCGAGACCGCAAAGTGCGCACCGCGATGTATAAATCCATGGCGACGGCTTTGATTGATCATGGCCAGATTAAGACCACCCAGGCCAAGGCTAAGTCCTTAGCCCAAGTCGTTGACAAATTGATTACCCTGGCCAAACGCGAAAATTTAAACGCCCGCCGAGAATTGCTCGGCCACGTCGGCGAGAAAGCCGTTAAGAAACTTATGGGCGAAATTGTTAAAGTTAACGCCGACCGCAAGGGCGGCTATACCCGCATCATCCGCCTGGGCCAGCGCGCCAGTGATGGCGCCGAGATGGCCTTGATTGAATTCACGGGCTTATCCCTAAGTCCTAAGTCCTAATTCCTATTCTATGACTACCTATCAAATCGACGCCACAAACCAATCCCTCGGACGCATCGCCACTCAAATCGCGACGGCTTTGCGCGGGAAGCATCTTCCTTCATACGCTCCCGAAAAACTCCCGACAGTGGAAGTCGTGATTTCTAATTTAAAATCAGCCAAGTTCACGGGCAATAAGCTGGAACAGAAAACCTCTTATCATTATTCCGGCTATCACGGCGGTATCCGGGCCCGCAATCTGGGCGAAGAATGGGCCAAGAATCCGCAGGAAGTCTTGCGCCATATCGTCTACCGCATGTTGCCCAAAAACAAAACCCGCGATAAAATAATCCAGAATTTAAAGTTTGCTTAAACTTTAAATTCTGTCCGCCTCTGGCGGACTATTCCAAATAATCCATGCCTATCAAGAAAGCGATAAAAAAAGTTAAGCCGGCAAAAGCAGCCGTTCCAATCCTCGAAGAAGAGGCGATCGTCAGCGCGCCAGTAGAAGTTACAGAAGCCGAAGAAAAAGGTCCCGAGAAGTATTACGAAACGGTCGGCCGGCGCAAGGAATCAATCGCCCGCGTCCGGCTCTTCACTAAGAAATCAACCGACATCGCCGGCGAAGAAAAGGCCATCGTCATGGTCAATCAAAAGAGCTACACCGACTATTTCAGCGATGTTAATTTACAGCATATCGTCGAATCTCCTCTCCGCAAGCTCAAATCCCTCAACCGCTTCAAAGCCACGGTTATCGTCCACGGGGGCGGCATCGCCGGCCAGGCCGGGGCAATCAAGCATGGTATCTCTCGCGCCCTGGAACTTTTTGACGGCAACTTCCGCAAAAAGCTCAAGAAATCCGGCTTTCTCACCCGCGACTCGCGCGCCAAAGAACGCCGCAAGTACGGCCTCAAGAAAGCAAGAAAGGCCCCGCAATGGAATAAACGATAGTCTTAAAGAAAGCCTCCGGTATCGGAGGCTTTCTTTAATTATCCACCTTTATTTATACCCACCCTATGTCATAGGAGTATCATTCGGGTAGTTCCTCCACCCAACCCCAGAGGTACATTATGGCCTATGAAGCTTGGCTAGTCTGCCCTGAGTGTGGCCGAAGCGAGATTCATGTTTTTGACGGCCACTCGTGTAATCGCGACAATGGCGGTTGTGGTTTTCAGGCATCTGATGGGTTTCGGAGTCAGTTTCCGAAGCGGGATGCTGGACAAGAACAGAATTTATATGATCGCGCCACCGCCTTTGCTCAACGAAGGTAAGGCGTGCCCCCTAGGCTGCCACTGGCGGTCTAGGGGGTTTGATTTTTAAAAATTAATAATATTCAAGCCCGGTCGAGTATCTAGCTCGATGACTTTGAGACCCGAGGCATCCAGGGCGAGGTGGTCGTTGTCGCGGAACCAGTGGATGGCTTTGATGGGATAATTAAAGTGCGCGACCAAGGCGACGTCGCCGGCATGATGGACGGGCTGATAATTAGTATCCGTCAGCCAATAGACCCAGAGCTGGCCGCCCGAAAACCAGGCGAGCTTTTGCCCGTCATCGGATGGAGCGACGGATGTGATATTGTCGGCAATTTTAACGGGGGCATCGGTGCCGTCATTGTCGTTCACATAGAGCGAACCCTTATCCATATAAAAAGGCTTAGTCATATCCGGAGTCGGTAATGGCGTCGGGGACGGCGTCGGCGTGGATTTAGTTTTAGATTTGGGCGTAGGGGAAGGGGTTTTTGCGGGGGATGGACTCGCGGAAGGAGAAGCGACGACCGGATACAACAAATCGTGAATTTCTTGTTTAACGTTTTCCTTATCTTGCCCGGTCTGGGGCAAAAGCATGACGTGGTTAAAGTCTTCGACGAAACCCGCCGTAATGGTGACTTTTTTCTGCCATGATGACCAGCCTTCTTTTTGAACGCTAATAGTATATGTCGCCGGCAAAAGCGCGCCGATACTGGCCGAGTTCCCGAGAAGCGAGGTTGAAGCTTTAAGTTTGCCGTTGATTAAGATAGACGCAGAGGTATTAGCTTTTACGTATAAAGCTCCGCTTCTGATAAAACGGCCCGTGCTGAAACTGTATTGGTAGCCTTGAGCGTAAATTAAAACGACATAGCTTACGCCCACAAAAATAGCGATGGCGCAGTAAAAAAGAATCCGCCGAGTGGTTCTTGTCATTCAGGTAGTAGAAATTCGACTTTCGCTCGCTGTTTTGCCAGATTCAGCATCGGCTAAAGTTCGAATGTATTAATGACACTATTTATGAATCAGGGGTGAGCGAATACAAAACAGGTCGAATTTTCACTACCTGATCATGCCTCAAAATATACAATACTTTTCTTATCTTGCCTAGTATGAATGATTTTAGAAATGACCTATAGTAATCAACGACATGCGCTCAATTGGAATTGATTTAGGGACGACAAATACGGTAGTTTTTTTACCGCAAAAGGGGATTGTCATCAACGAACCGTCAGTGGTGGCGATTTCGGTTTTAGATAATAAAATTCTGGCCGTCGGCACCGAAGCCAAAGAAATGATCGGCCGGGCGCCGGAAAGTATTATCGTCTCCCGCCCGCTGGTGGACGGGGCCATCGCCGATTATCGGGTGACGGGCGCGATGCTCCGCTATTTTATTAAAAAAGCGGGCGGGGTTTTGCGATTTTTTAAACCAGAAGTTTTAATTTCGGTGCCGGCCGGTATTACTTCGACCGAACGCCGGGCCGTGATGGAAGCGGGATTAAGGGCTGGCGCCAAAGAAGTCTATCTCGTAAAAGAACCAGTCCTTGCGGCTATCGGCGCCAAGATTCCCATCAATAGTCCCTCGGGCAATATGATTTTAAATATTGGCGGCGGCACCACCGAATTGGCGGTCATCTCGCTCGGCGGCATCGTGAGCTCTCAATCCGTCCGCATCGGCGGGAACAAACTCGACCAAGCCATTGTTGATTATATCAAGAAAAAACACGGCCTCGCCATCGGCGAACGGACGGCGGAACTGATTAAAATAAATATCGGTTGCGCCATCAAAACCCCGACCGAAGAAAAGATCAGCATCAAAGGCCGAGACCTCACGACGGGCTATCCTAAAACCATCGAGGTTACGTCCAATGAAATCACGGAAGCCATCTCCGAACAACTCCGCGAGATTATTCAAATTATCAAAACCGTCCTCGAAGTTACGCCCCCCGAACTTTGCTCGGATATCATGGACAAAGGCATCGTCATCTCTGGCGGCGGCGCCTTGCTCAAACACATCGACACCCTCATCACCAAAATCACGGGCGTCCCGGCCAGTATCGCCGACGACCCGCTCTTCTGCGTCGCCCGCGGCACGGGTATCGTCCTGGAAAACCTAAATACCTACAAAAAGAACGTGATGGCGAAAAAGTAAACAAAAGCCCCGACACGGAGGCCTCGACCGTTGGTCGAGGCCTCTTCACGTGACGAGGCGAGAGTTATTTCTTTTCTGAAAGTATTCTCCTGCCGAACTCTTCCTCATACCCGCAAGCCCAGCAGTGGCGAACCTTGAAATATTCACGCCCTCTTTCTTGTGGCCAGACTCCAGTGTTCCAACTCTTGCATTCACGGCACCGGCGATTGTAGTAATAAACAAGGGCCAAAGCGATACCAATGATACCGGCGAGGATCTGTTTCTCTCTCTGGAACGGAGTCCATGGCCCGAGCATCGCCACGATCAGAAAGACGATGGCGACGAATAACCAGCGATACTTCCAGATGAGTTTCAAGGTAACTCCTCCTTGTTTTGTTATTAAAAAGTGCTATTTAGTGTCGTTCAAATTATACTTCATTTCATATCGTAAAGTCAAGATTACGAACCCCCTTAAAAATGTTAAGAATATGTAATGAAACTAGCTCTCGTCCATGATTGGCTGAAAAATATAAGCGGAGCGGAGCGGGTCTTGATTGAGTTGCACAAGATCTTTCCGCAAGCGCCGATTTATACTCTTTTTTATGATAAAAAATTTGTCTGGCAATGGTTGCCTAACGCCGACATTCGCGCCAGTTTTCTCCAGAAGATTCCCTTTATCATTAAGCTCTATCCGCTCTTTGCTTGGCTGATGCCGACGGCTATTGAATCTTTTGACCTTTCAGAATTTGACCGAGTTTTGTCTTCGTCGGCCATCTTTTCTAAAGGCCTCATTTTAAAACCTTCCACAAAACATATCTGTTATTGCTATAGTCCGACAAGGTTTCTATGGGACAGAAATCTCAATGACCAGCTGTCAATTTACAATTACCAATGGTGGCGGATGATCTATAAGCACCTTTTGCGGTTATGGGATCGCGCTGCCGCCGATAGAGTCGATCAATACATAGCTATTTCAAAAGTCGTCCAAGATAGAATTAAAAAATACTATCGCCGAGACAGTGTCGTTATTTATCCACCAATTGGAAAATTGAAAATTGATTCATTTAATGAAAATTGTAAATTGAAAATTGAAAATTATTATTTAATCGTTTCCCGTCTCTTTCCTTATAAAAACATCGATATCGCGATTGAAGCGTTTAATAAATTAAATTACCCTTTGGTTATTATTGGCGCCGGACCGGACAGGGCACGCTTAAATAAAATAGCCGGCAAGAACGTCACTTTTCTTGGCGAGCAGTCCGATGCCGCGCTAGCCGAGTATTACGCCTCCTGTCGGGCCTTTATCATGCCCCAGGAAGAGGATTTCGGGCTGACCCCGCTCGAAGCCATGTCTTTCGGCAAACCCGTCGTCGCCCTCCGCCGTGGCGGAGTCCTGGAGACTGTCATCGAAGGTCAGACCGGCGAATTCTTCGACGACCCCATCTCCGAAGCCCTCGCCGATGCCATCCGCCGATTGAATGAGAATTATAATAGCTACAACCCCGAAACCATCAAATCTCACGCCCGCCTCTTCAGTTCAGAAAGATTCCGAGATAGTATTATAACCTTGATCAATAGCTAGATAAGCTGCTATGCTGCCCGAAATGGGCATCAACAAGATTAAAGACGATATTCTGAGCTATCGCGAGATGTGCGAGGCTGAAAATGTGCAGACACTACAGCGTGGCATGAACTTCAGAATGAACCCTGCTTACTCAGTGATTTTGATGTCTCAAAGATCAAATGCGCCCTATCACGACAAGATTCATGATGATGGGATAACGATTGAATATGAGGGTCATGATATTAGTAAGAAATCCTATAACCATGATACTAAAAAAGAAGATCAGGTTGGTAAACTTCCGTCTGGGCTTCTAACTCAGAACGGGCGATTCGCAAAAGCAGCAGATGAGTATAAAGATGGAAAAATAAAACCAGAATTAGTTAAAGCCTATGAAAAAATATTACCTGGCGTCTGGTCTCTAAAGGGGACAGATCAACCGGAGGGCAACTTATGGCTGAAAATTATAACGTTGATTTAGCTTACATGGGTGAGCACAATCGAAATTATGAAAAAATTCAAATAATTTTAAAAAAAGCTGTCCACTTGGTCAATAGTTTTTAATTATAGAATTTTAATATGAAAATCCTGGTCAAAGTAAAAGCGGGGGCGAAGAGGGAGATGGTGGAGAGGGTCGGGGAACCGGCTCTGAATACGCGAGGGACGAAAGTCCTGATGGATTTTTATAATGTCTGGGTCAAGGAGCCGGCGGTGGATGGCAAGGCCAACGAAGCCGTGATTCGGGCGCTGGCCAAGCATCTCAAAGTTCCCGCCTCAACCATCAAAATCAAATCGGGCCGAGAGTCTCGCCAAAAGGTGATAGAGATAATATAGTTCATTTTTTGACAGGGCAAGCTAACCGTGGTACTCTACTTTTGACTGAAAGGAGAGAGTGTGGCTTTAAACGACGCAACGGTATTTGAGATTGCCAACAATGGGAATGATCTTCGGATTATGTTCCGTGTTGGGACAGGAGGGTTTTCTATTAGCCGCGGGCAAAACGGCGGTTACAGGAAATTGGTCGTCACCAAGAAAGCGTTCGCGAGTCGAGATGAGGCGGTGGGTCAGATTCGGAACTTACTAACACGAATCAGGGGTATCGCAATGAAAGAGGCCCCTGAATCCTGTCAGTTGACCGAGGAGCATATCATCGCTCTCTGTGAGGCCCTGCAGGTGCGAGACTCCGCCACTACGTACATTCTTGGTACTCCAGGCGTCCGGCGCTCCTCACAATGGAAACCAAGAAGGCACAGCTCAACCTGATGGGGAATGACCGTATTCCCTATCAGGTCTATTTTTTTGACACAGCTCGGCTTTAGGCGTACCATCAAGGCTCCCAGTGTACTAGCTTATCAATTCGGGGCGTTGTCGGCGGAGGTGGCGTATGGCGTGTAAGTATGTGAAAAGGCTGGAAAGGAAACGTGTGAATGCAAGGCTTATGGTCGAGGCAACCATAAGTCCTGAAACCCTGGAAATGTTTGCCTCGCTCCAAGGGCACATGCTTCACGTGCCAGTCAGAAGTGGGCCCGCTATCCTTACGCAGGCTCAGCGCCTGGAACATGCCGAATGGGGAGACGACGGGTATCAGCTCGGGATACCCCTCGAACAGATCGTCCGCGCCGAGCAGAGCCAGGAAGACTGCATCTTCGGCCTCTCCAGGTGCCCTCATAACCATCGTGAGGGCGGTTCCTGCGACGGGAAGAACTGTCTTCGCGTTGAAATGACGGACCGAGAACGGGAATCGTAAAAGCACCTTTTGGAGTTCTGGGGTCGCGCTGTCGCGACCCCGCCTTTTTTATAAATCAAAATGAATCCCGTCAGAAGTCTCGCTCGCGCTTAGAGCGCGAGTCCGGAGGACCTCGGCGAGGCTACTTCCTACGGGATGAATATTACCTCGGCAAAATTTGTAAAAGGCGTGGTCGGAGATGATGAAGCCTTGGATGATGGCCGAGCCCATATCGCCCTGATTGGGCGTTCCAATGTCGGCAAGTCGAGCGTGATTAATTCTCTGACCAAACAGAAAGGTCTCGCCAAGACGAGCTCGTTTCCCGGACGGACCCAGGAAGTTAATTTATTTTTAATCAATAAGTCTTTTTATCTAGTAGACTTGCCCGGCTATGGCTACGCGAAAGCCGATGAGCAGGGCCGAGACAAACTCAAGAAGATAATCTTTTGGTATTTATTTAATTCTCACTACCAGCAAAAGCTGGTGCTTTTAATAATTGACGCGGAAGTTGGTTTAACTGCCAACGACAAAGAAATCCTCCGCGGCCTCGAAGAACGCAAGAAAAATATTTTAATCGTCGCTAATAAAATCGACAAAATTAAAAACGCCGTCTATCTCAAAAAGATGCAAGAACTTCAAAAGATGGTCGGGGGCCATAAGATTATTCCCTATTCCGCCGAAAAGAAAATCGGCGTTACTGAACTCACTCAAGAACTGTTCAAGAAATAGCGTCTGCAAAATGATATACTGTAATGCATGACGCAAGCGGAAGCACTCACAATTCTAAAAACAGGGGCGAATGTTTTTTTGACCGGCGAACCTGGCTCCGGCAAAAGCTATACCATCAATGAGTATGTGCGGTATTTGCGCGGCCATGGCATTGAACCGGCGATTACGGCTTCGACCGGCATCGCCGCCACCCATATCGGCGGAATGACGATTCATTCCTGGAGCGGAATCGGCATCCACACTAGTTTAGACATGCAGGACATCCGCCGAATCGCGTCCAGCAAGCATATCGGCCAAAGGATGCGCGGGACGAATGTTTTAATTATTGACGAAGTCTCGATGCTCGCGCCGGCGACATTGGCGATGGTCGAGGCCGTATGCCGAGAAGCCCGCCAGAGTTATGAGCCCTTCGGCGGGTTGCAAATTATTTTAGTGGGCGATTTCTTCCAACTTCCGCCGATTATTAAACGCAAAACCGAAGACGACCCCGATCAGATTGTTCTGCTCAATGAACCCGAAGCCCGCTTTGCTTATGATTCCTCGGCTTGGAAAAGAGCCAAACCCGTCGCGTGCTATCTCACTGAACAATATCGCCAAGACGACCAAAATTATTTGGACGTTCTTTCAGCGATTCGGAATAATACTTTTAGCATGAAGCATGTCGGCCACCTCGAAAGCCGGCGAACGACCTACGACAAAGTCCCCAATGAAGCGCCCAAACTTTTCTCCCACAATGCTGATGTCGATTTAGTAAACAAGGACATGCTCTCGCAGTTACCCGGCGAATTAATTGAATTTCCGATGCGCTCATACGGCCCGCCGGGATTAGTCGCGACTTTAAAGAAAGGCTGTCTCTCGCCGGAATTTCTAGCCTTGAAAGTCGGCGCCTCGGTGATGTTCACCAAAAACAACCCGCGCGGCGGATTCGTGAATGGCACGCTCGGTGTTGTTGAAGGCTTTCGCGAAGACGACAATTATCCCCTGATTCGCACGCGCCACCATCGCCTCGTCACGGCCGAACCAATGGATTGGGGCATCTCGGAGGGGGGCGTGTCTAAAGCGACTATTACTCAAATGCCCTTGCGCTTAGCCTGGGCGATCACCGTCCACAAGAGCCAAGGGATGAGCCTCGACGAAGCCGTGATGGATTTGAGCGAAGTCTTTGAATACGGCCAAGGCTACGTCGCCCTTTCGCGCGTCCGGCGCTTGTCCGGCGTCCATTTAATCGGCTGGAATCAGCGCGCTTTCCAAGTTCACCCTGATGTTATCGATAAAGAAAAAGAATTCCAGCTCGCTTCCAAAACTTCTAAAGAAGAATTCGCGAATTTATCCGAAGAAGAAATACGGAAAAGACACGATGCTTTTATTTTGGCTTGCAACGGCACACTTCAGACTCTAGGCGATGACGAAATAGAAAAATATAATCCGTCATTAGCCGGCGATAAAATAGATACTCATGCCGTAACACTGGCCATGTGGGAAGAAGGCAAAACCATCGCCGAAATTGCCGCCGAGCGCGGCCTGAAAGAACGTACTATCTTTGACCATGTCGAAGAATTATTAAAAGAGGGCAATATTAAACGCGCCGATCTTGCCCGCCTAGTCACGCCCGCCCTCGCCGAAGGCCTCCCGCAAATCCATTCTCTTTTTCGCGAACTAGACACCGACAAACTCACCCCCGTCTTCGAAGAATTCGCGGGTCTATACTCCTACGACGACATCCGCCTCGCGAGAATGTTAATCGACAAATAGGCCCATTTTTGCTAGGATATCGGGGTGAAACTCTCTCTCATTACTCTCAATTACAATGGTGCGGAAAACACCATCAAACTCCTCGAATCGCTCCAAAATCAGACCGATTCTGATTTTTCGTTCATTGTCGCCGATAACGGCTCCACGGACGTCCAACAGCTCCGCGATTATTGCGCCGGAAAGACCATCCACCTCATCGAAAACGGGGCTAATTTAGGCTTCGCAGGCGGTAATAACCCCGCTCTACGCCATGCGTTTAAAACAGGCTCGGATTGGGCCGTCTTAATCAACAATGATACTTGGGTTGAGAATGACTTTGTAACTCTTTTAAAAGCCGGCCTGATGGCCAAGAAGGGCCTCGCTGGTATTCCCATCGCTGAAGAAGGTGGTGGCATAGCTTACAGCGGTAGGCTAGCTTGGCTCAAGACACCAACAAGACAAGATTTCCATGTATACCAGCCCGATGCTAATGTGCCAAATCGGTATGTCATTGGGGCCGGAATGGCAATATCACAAGAAGCCTTCGAAAAACTCGGTCCGATGGATGAAAACTATTTCTTATACTTTGAAGACATAGACTATTCATACGCTACACAAAGAGCAGGAATTCCAGTTAGTTACCTCTCAAATCCAATCATTCATCATCAGCTTTCAACTACAAGTAAAAAAGAACTCGGGGGTCCACTCATTCATCGCTATCACTACCGCAATGCATTGTATTTCAATTTTAAAAATGGACCGTTGATTATTAAGATTGCTGCCATTCCTTGGAGCGTGCTGATTGCTCTTCACCAAATTTTTAAAATATTGACTGGCAATAATCCAAAACTATCACGCGCGATTCTCGCCGGCATCGTTGATTTTTATCAAGAAAGAATGGGCCGTATCTCCCGAAAGATTAAAGTCGGAATTGAGTGCGAACAAATCGAAGACGAAATCTTCGGCGTCGGAAAGATTATTACCAAGCTTCTAGAAAATATCGCTGCGCGGCCCGAACTGGCAAAAGATTTTGAATTTCATTTATATTTCAAATCCGAGATTCCGAAGTTACCATTCCTCGACAACCCGATATTTCATAAAAAAGTTATCGCCCAACCTTTCAAACATAAATCGTTTGTGGCCTATTACTACGTCTTGCTCCCGATTCAGCTCTGGTTTGAACGTTTAGACGTAATGTTTTTCCCCAGTTACATGTTGCCAATTATTTTCTTTGGAAACTCTGTCGTGATGATGACCGAAGATGTTTTCTACGAAATGCGATCGAAGCAACAGCGATTCCGACACAGGTTAGCTTACCGAGTGTTTGTGACGTGGGCGACCTGGCGCGCCGACAAAATCATGGCCATTTCGGAAACATCCAAAAAAGAATTGGTCCGTCTGTTTGATATTGAACCCGAACGTATCGCCGTTAATTCGCTTGCCATAGACACGCCGCAACCAGCTGGCGAGAATCATCATGGTAAATACTTACTCTTTGTCGGCCAAGCTTTTCCGCGCCGGCACCTTGAAGAATCTCTGCTCGCCTTTGAAAAAATAACTCCCGACTTCCCTGATTTAAAATTTATCATTGTCGGGCCCGACAAATACAATCCGCCCAAGATTAAACGGCTCCAGCACGATATTAACTCTAGACTAGGCAGTGAAAGAGTAATTTGGCACGAGCGCGTCTCGCAAGAGGAATTATCCGGACTTTACGCCCATGCTTTAGCCACAATTTATATTTCATCTCGAGAAGCCTTCGGTTTGCCCCCGCTTGAAGGCTTAGCCCAAGGCAGCGTGCCGGTGATTGCGGAAAACGCTTTAGGCCAGGAAATATTTGGCAATAATGCCGTCTTTGTGACCAATCCCGATTCGGTGTCGGAAATCGCCGAGGCTTTGCGCAAAGCCATGACAAATTCGGCGCTTCGTGAGAAAATAAAAGAACACGCCCCGGAAATCGTCCGCCGCTACACCTGGCCGGCTCACACCGACCGATTTATCGCCATGATTAAATCTATGACCCGCCATGATTAAGAAGCTACTCAATCCGCTTTTTGTTTTTCATCTTATCTTCGTCGCTCTGGTTCTCATTGGATATATTCCGCGCGAACTCGTCCTCTACGAGACTGGGTTACTTGTGTTGTATTTCCTCTTCGCCTCAATCGAAGACAGTTTGATCTTTTTTGTCCGGTCGATTCCGCTTTTTATCGCCATTCCGCTCACTGCCAACTACGACAATTTAAATCAATGGCGGATTTTGGCGATTATATTATTTTTGAGATGGCTCTGCGATCGTGAATCGTTTCACTATATTGGTTCGGCTTTGATTTTGATGTGGAAAAAGCCGTGGTCATTCGCGAAAGAGCACTCATGGTCTGCCCTCCTTCATCTCTTGGCTTTCTTGGCTTTGATTTCCCTCTGGCACGCATCGGATAGAGGTGAAGGCCTGAAGCGAATTCTGTTCTTTATTAACGCAAGCCTGATTGGTGCCGTCATTGCTTTTCCGCCGAGAAGCAAAGAGTTTATTAAACGGCTCATTAAAAACATTACCGTGCCGGTGATTATCGTGACTCTGGTCGGCGCCGCTCAAGTCGTTTCGACTTATTTCATGGACATTTACCAATTCATGCGCGTCTGGGGCGAGGGGATTCAGATGCGCGAATTCGGCTCGCTCTGGTCTTACATCGCCGTCCACGTCGGCAATACCTGGTTTGCGTATTTCGGCGACCAATTATCGCTCCGCGTGTTTTCACTTTTCCCTGACTCCCATTCCTTTCCGATTTTCTTGTTGCTCGGTTTACCAGCTTTTTATGCCTGGACACTAGTCAAACCTCTTCAAAAATCAGCGAAGGTTAGAGACATGATGTTTACTAGAGGAAAAATTTCTGTGCTTTGGATTCCTTTAATATTCTTGATGATGATTCTGTCTGGTACGCGAGGAATTTGGGCTGGAGGTGTTGCAATGATATTTTGGGTAGGCATGGTTATGGGATATATGTTTTATAAAAAAGTCCCTCGTGAAAAAATTAATATTTTCCACTACCTAGCTCATTACCTGCTCATATTTTTCCTGTTATTCGCCGTGGCCTATCCGATATTTTCTTCACCGCAATTTTTAATTGCGAAAGGAGATTCGCTCCTGCTCGAACAGCGCTTTAAATCAATTTTTGATTTCGGCGAAACGTCCAACAGCCAGCGCCTCGAAATTTGGAAAAAGAGCTTAGTTTCCATCGCGCGCCATCCCGCCACCGGCGTCGGCATCGGCAATTTCCCCGTCGTTCTGGGCCAAAATATCCAACTTGCCAAAGCCGGCTCCTCGGCCCACAATATCTATCTGCACGTCGCGGCGGAGATGGGCATTCCGGCCGGGCTAATTTTCCTCTGGTTCCTCTGGCTGGTTTTGAAACAAATTTATCAGCGCTTCGTAGAATCCCGCGAGCCGATCTATCAGGCATATTTTGGCGGGCTCTTGATTACGGTACCCTGGATTCTAGCTTATCTGATGACTGACGTCGCCATCTTCGACGAACGCGCTCTTCTCCTCTGCGTCGCCACCCTCGCGATTATAGCCGCGCCCGCGCACATCCATGGCTAACTCAAACATCTCCGTCAATCTTGTCGTCCTTAACGGCGAGAAATATATTCATCAGTGCTTGGAATCAGTTTTGGGGCAGACTTATTCGAAAGAACTGATTGAAATAAATATTCTCGACAATGGTTCAACCGACAAAACAAAAGAGATTATTCAAGATTTCGAATTTAGGATTTCTAATTTAGGATTTGCAAGGTTTAATTTTGTTGAATCAAAATTAAACCTTGGCATGTGGGGCGGACAAGAAGAACTTTTAAATAGTTCGCGCGGAAAATATATCGTCATTCTGTCGGTTGATGTGATTTTAGAAAAAAACTTTATTGCTAACGCTATCCAAGCGATGGATAAGAATCCTGAATTGGGCGCTCTCCAAGCTAAAGTCTTTCAGTATTCGCTAAGTTCTAATGGCTACGCCCTAAGTCCTATTATAGATACCTGCGGCTTTAAAATCGACCGCTCGCGCCGAATTCTTAATATCGGCCACGGCGAACAAGACCGTGGGCAATTCAGCATGTCTCGGGAAATTTTCGGCGTGGAAGGGGCGGTGCCGGTATTCAGAAAAGAAGCCCTAGAAAGCATCCGCATACTCGGAGAAATCGCCGACCATGATTTATTCTGGTACGGCGAAGATCTCGATGTTGCTTGGCGCCTTCGGATGGCCGGCTGGAAACAAATGTACGTCCCCGATGTCATCGCTTGGCATGACCGAGGCACTACCAAGGGTCATACTCGCGGTTCGTGGCTAAAATACATCAGCCGAGTTGGAATCCGACGGCAAATCCCCATCAAAAAAAGGCGTCTGGAATGGCGAAATTCGCGGTGGACACGAATCAAAAATGATTATATAATCAACGTACTCAAAGACTCACCCTTCATTGTTTGGCGGGAAATCGAGGTTCTCGGCTACGCGGTTTTATTTGAGCCTGGCGTGCTTAAAGAAATTCCCCGATTCATCGGGGGCATTCCTAAAATGCTCCGCAAACGGCGGGAAATCATGAAACGGGCCAAAATCAGCCCCTCCGAAATTCACGCTTATTTTTTCTAATGGAATCTATTATTTATCGCCTGCGCTATTTTATAATGCTGGCCGTAATCGCCGCCGGTCTTTTTTATCTGGGCGCGATCCGCCACCAGATTGATATTCTAAATCCTTTTGTTTCCCATGATTCTACTCACGCCTTGCCTGTCTATACTCCGGATCCGGATTACGCGATGCCGGCCAAAGAACCGAACCGGCTGAATATTTTAATCCTCGGCATTGAAGGGCAGGATGACGCCAACGCGGCCATCGGCGGCCCGTTGCTGACCGATTCGATTGAAGTCTTCAGTTATGACAAGACGACGCATAAATCATCTCTCATTTCGATTCCGAGGGATTTACTCGTTACGATCCACGACCAGACGAAGGATAAGCTCAACACCGCTTATGAATACGGGTTCTACCACAGTTCAAACAGCCTTCAATTTGTCAAAGATAAAATTTCCGAGATTACCGGCGTTTATATCGACCAAATTGTAATCTTTGATTTCTCTTCCTTTAAACAAATTATTGATTCTCTGGGCGGGATCGATGTTACCCTCGCCGTACCTTTCGACGAGCCCAAAGAATGGGGTTTTGATTTTCACCTCCCGGCCGGCCTAAACCATCTGGACGGCCAAGCGGCGCTGTATTATGCCCGCTCGCGTTTTTCTTCAACGGACTTTGACCGCTCTAAACGCCAGCAACAAATCATGTTTGCGGTTAAGGACAAATTATTGGCGCTGCATTTCTTGAGCGACCCGGTCAAGAGTTTCTCGATTATCACCTTAATTCGCAGCGACATTAAAACCGATATCGGCGTTTGGAACTTCAGCGAAATGCTTGATTTAGTCAACCAGGTCAAATTCGACCAAATCAAAAAGAGCGTCATCTCGACCGATAATCTCGTGACCGAAAGCACTGACAATGGCGCTTATATTTTACTGCCCAAAGGCGGCACCTTGGCCGGCATCAAACAATTATTTCAAGACAGCTTGCAGTAAAAGTTATCAGTTATCATTTTCCAGTTTTCAGTTTTCAGTTATTGAGAACTGATCACTTATTGGAAACTGGGAACTGGTAATTGAAAACTAGAATCTTATGCTCTCTATTATCATCGTAAATTATAAAAATGCGCCGCTTCTGCGACTATGTTTAAAGTCGCTTCAACGCGTCCTTCCGGCCTCATTCGCTCACGAAATAATTGTCGTTGACGTTTCGGCCAGCCCCGACACCGCTTATATCGCGGCCGAAGAATTCCCGAATGTCCGCTATTTGCCGTTCAAAGAAAATATCGGCTACACTAAAGGCGTAAACAATGGACTCAAAGTAGCGAAAGGGGACTTCTTATTTATTATAAATTCAGACATTATTCCGCTTGAAAGCAGCCTCGATAAAATGTGCGCCTACATGAAAGCTCATCCTGAAATTGGCTTGCTTGGTCCGCAATTATTAAATTTCGACGGCTCGCGCCAGCAATCGTGTTTTAGGTTTTATACGCCATTTACGATTGTGTATCGCCGAACGTTTCTGGGAAAATTTCCGTTCGTGAAAAAAATTACCGACCGATTTTTGATGAGAGACAAGGACTTAACCCAGACTCTTAATGTTGATTGGCTTATGGGTTCCGCGTTAATGGTCTCCCGAAAGGCGATGGAACGGGTTGGTTATATGGACGAGCGTTTATATCTATACTTCAGCGACGTTGACTGGCCGAGACGATTCTGGGAGAATGGATACACTGTCGTGTTTTATCCCGAAGCCCAGATGTATCATTATCATCGACGAGAATCGCGCGGAGCGCTTGATGCGTTTGACGCTATCTTCAATCGCCGAACCCAACAACACATCATTGACGGACTTCGCTACTTCCGCAAAAACGGTCTTCGCGAAGCGTCGTACATATAACTAATCATGATTAAAAGAATTTCCTTACCGCTTACCATTGTCATCTGTCTCGCTCTTGGTTTTGGCGCCGGAATATTATATACCAACAGAGATAATTCAACTCCGGCGGCGGTTGAACAACTCGTAAATCAGGACGCCGGCAAAGTTCAAAACGTTGACTTTTCACTCTTCTGGAAAGTCTGGAATGATCTCGAGGCCAAATACGTCGACAAATCAAAACTTGATACTCAAAAGATGGTTTATGGAGCCATCCAGGGAATGGTAAACTCGGTGGGCGATCCATATACGGTCTTTTTTCCGCCGACCCAGGCCCAACAATTCGCTCAAGAAATCTCCGGCGCCTTTGGCGGAGTTGGCATGGAAATCGACATCAAAGATAATGTCCTCACGGTCATCGCGCCATTGCCCGACACGCCGGCGGCCAAGGCCGGAATTTTAGCTGGAGATAAAATATTAAAAATAAACGGCGTTTCCACTGCGGGCCTGGCCGCCGATGATGCGGTTAGCCAGATTCGAGGTAAAATCGGCACCAAGGTCACGGTCACTATGGAAGGCAGCGATAATAAGCCTCGCGATATTACAATGACTCGCGAGACCATCAACGTCCCGACCGTTGTCTGGAAGATGATTAATCAGAATGGTAAAAACATCGCTTATATTCAAGCTTACGAATTCAATGATAATATCGACGGCCAATTCAAAACCGCCGTGGACGCCATCGAAAAATCCAACCCCAAAGCCGATGGTATCATCCTCGACTTGCGCAATAACCCAGGCGGTCTGCTTGATTCGGCCATCAATATTGCCGGTTATTTCGTCCAGAAAGGCCAGCCGGTGGTCAGCGAGGTCTTCGGCGACGGCACGAAAAATGTCTATACTTCCGACGGCAATGCCATCCTAACTAAATACCGCACCGTCATTCTCGTAAACGGCGGTTCGGCTTCGGCTTCGGAAATTTTAGCCGGCGCGCTTCATGATGACTTGCATTTGAAATTAATCGGCGAGAAGACTTTCGGCAAAGGCGTTGTTCAGGAACTGGAAAATCTCGATGCCGGCGCTTCGTTTAAAGTTACCGTCGCGCGTTGGTTCACGCCATCCGGTATCAACATCCAACTCAAAGGCATCGAGCCCGACATCTCCGTCCCGCTCACCGACGACCAAAAGAAAAACATCATCTTCGGCGACTTATCGACCGATCCTCAATTACAGAAGGCTCTGGACACTCTCAAGTAAAAGGTAGTAGTATATGGCATATGAAAGTGATCCTTCTACAGAATATTAAGGGGTTTGGGAAAATAGGAGAGGTAAAGAATGTTTCGGATGGACATGCCCGCAACTTTTTACTTCCCCAAAAACTAGTCAAGATTGCCACCGATAACGCACTCAAAGAAGTGGCGACGCTCTCGCTCAAGCGAGAAGCGATGGATAGCCTAGATAAAGAAAATGCCCAGAAGGCAGTGGCGGTGCTCGCCACCGCGGTTATTGAATTTCGAAAGAAGGCCAGCCAGACGGGGACCCTATTTTCTTCGGTGACCAAACAAGAAATCGCCGCCGAATTGACCAAACACGCCGGAATCAAAATAGATGCCGAAATGCTTGACCTCGGCGCTCATGGCGAACACATCAAACATATCGGCGAGCACGTCATTACGCTTGATTTAGACAATGGTCTCAAGCCCGAAATAAAAATTTCGGTAAAGTCGGGTAACTAAAATCCACCTCTGCGGTGGATTTTAGTTAGAAACGACGCTGACCACTTTCACAATTCTTCGGTCGCCATTAAATCCGGTCTTGCGCTTGGTGGTGAATTTCACCGTACCAGGCATCAGGGCATAAATAGTGTAATCCTTGCCGAGGCGAACACCTAGACCAGGAAGATACTTTGTGCCATGTTGGCGGATAATAATGTTGCCGATTTTGGCGACTTGCCCTTGAGAGAGCTTCACGCCAAGATATTTAGGCTGTGAATCGCGGCCATTCGCTGAAGTTCCTATGGCTTTTGTATGTGCCATGTTGGCTACAGAATCTAGAATTACGAATTACGAATTACAAATTCGAAACCCCTAATTAGAAACAGCTTGTAAATGAATCCTTCGAATATTCTATCAAAAATCAAGAAGTTATGCAAGGACCATCAGCACGGTCTGTTTATCGGGCTCTGCATGGTTCTAACAGCTGGTATTGGCTACAACATCGGCCGAATTTATGCCCTTCATGCCTCGAGCGACACAGATAGCCAATCAGCCAGCATCTATAATAGTCAAAACGGTACGACAGGCGCTATCAAGACTGTGCCCCAGATTAAAATCACCCAACCCAGCGCTCTACCCACTGACCCTCGAGTCGTCGCTTCCAAAGCAGCCGGTTCTAAACTTTATCATCATCCCTGGTGCTCCGGCGCCCAGCGAATCAAAGAAACCAACAAGCTCTGGTTCCCGACTGAAGCCGATGCAATCACAGCCGGCTATACCCTTGCGGCTAACTGCCAATAATGTTATTATGGAAACACGAGTGGTGGTCAACCCCCTAGAACCCCTGACAGGTTGAGCTACGTGGCCCTACCTTTCAACCCCTAGACCCGACTTCCACTCGCTTTTTACTCTCAAATTCTAAGGACTTTAGAACGTCGCTGACTTGGCCGAGTCCAAGGCA
>PLYL01000013.1 GCA_003151795.1 Candidatus Yanofskyibacteriota bacterium
CTGCGCCAATTGACTAGGAGAGCCCCTCGTATAGGTTCAATAGCTTGGCACCACTTAGTGGAATACCATTAAGGACATGCCATATACCACAAACAAGAATATGCCTCGTATCAGAAGGGATGCGGCCCAGCTTGTATCCAAAGGCTGGAGTGCAAGGAAGGTTGGAAGATACCTTGGATTTCATCATACAGCCGTAATGAAATGGGTTGAGAAGGCAAAAAAGATTGGATATCACCCGATACCAACTCAATCCTCAAGACCGGAATCACACCCGAAACAACTCGAGAAAGAAACAGTAAGAAAGATTGTTGAAAAGAGACTCCAAAGAAACCGATATGCCGAAGCAGTATACAAAGAACTTAAAAATGATGGCGTGAAGGTGTCATTGTCATCGGTCAAACGCACCATTGACCGGCAAGGGCTGATGAAGAAGCGCAGTAAGTGGAAACGATACCATCCTCATGTAGATAGGCCATTGTCTCTAAAAGCTGGCGATTTGGTTCAATTATATACGATTCATCGGATGATTAGTGAAAAGAAAAGAATCTACATCTTTGTGCTTCTCGATGTGTATTCGAGGTGGGCGTATGCGTGGGCCTCTGACCGAATGAATGGGGCGATTAGTCTTCGTTTTGTGGATGAAGCTCAAAGAGTTGCACCCTTCCAATTTGATATGCTTCAGTCTGACCATGGACCTGAATTTGGAAAGTGGTTTGTAACTCAAGTTCAAAAGAAGCATCGGTATACTCGGATTGGGAAACCAAACGACAATGCTCACATTGAAAGATTCAATCGGACCTTACAGGAAGAATGCCTGGATAAGTTACCAAATGATGTGAGAATCATTAATGGTGCTCTAAAGAGATATTTGAGATACTACAATCACGAACGAGTACACGGAGGAATTAATTATCAAATTCCAATACAGGTGGTGCCAAGCTATTGATTACATTACGTCAGCTTCAAGTAGTCAACAGCCTATCCCCATTTTGCTTGCGCAGATTTTTTTAATCTCGGATAATAAACAGGTTCATGAATCAAAATATTTCTCCCGATAAATTACCGCCCCAGAATCTGGATGCCGAGAAGTCACTTCTGGGCGCTTTGCTGTTGGATAGAGAATCAATCAACAAGATTGCTGATATTGTCAGCCCGGAAGATTTTTATCAGCATGGCCACCAATTGATTGCCCAAGCGGCATTTACGCTCTACGAAAAACACGAACCCATCGACCTTTTGTCGCTTTCTAATAAATTGAGCGAGATGAACGAGCTGGAAAACATCGGCGGACTGGCCTATCTCACGTCGCTGGTCAACTCGGTCCCAACTTCAGCCCATATCGCCACTTACGCCAAAATTGTTCAGCGCAAGAAGATGCTCCGCGATCTCATTGACGCCGCCCATCATATGATTGGGTTGGGCTACCGCGAAGAAGAAGACGTCGAAGATTTGCTCGACGAAGCCGAAAAGAAACTCTTCGCGGTCTCGGCGAAATCGATGACCAAGAATTTCCTGGACGTCGGCGGAACCCTTGACGCGGCTATCGAACGCATCACCACCCAGCACGACGGCAGTTTGCGCGGCCACAAGACCGGTTATCTGGACTTGGATAACATGCTTGGCGGTTTCCAAAAATCCGATTTGATTATTCTCGCCGCCCGGCCCTCGGTCGGCAAAACCGCGCTGGCCATCAATCTGGCTTATAATATCGCTAAGCAGAAAATTCCCGTCGGCGTGTTTAGTATGGAAATGTCCATTGACCAAGTCGTCGATCGCTTTATTGCCTTGGCCTCGGGCGTCAGTCTCTGGGAGATGCGCACGGGCAAGCTTTCCCAAGAACAAGACGAGCTTTTGCGCGTGACGATGGCCTGCGATGAATTAAAGAATTTTCCGTTATACATTGATGACTCCCCTTCGCCGAACATTATGCAAATGCGGGCCATGGCCCGCCGCTTGCAGGCCGAGCATGGCCTCGGCCTGATTGTCGTCGACTATCTCCAGCTCATGAGCGGTCGGCGCAATTACGACAGCCCGGTCCAGATGGTGACGGAAATTTCTCGCGGTCTGAAAGGTTTAGCCAAGGAACTGAACGTGCCGATTATCGCTTTATCCCAGCTTTCCCGAGCCATTGAAGAACGCGGCGGCAAGCCGAAACTTTCCGACTTGCGCGATTCGGGTTCAATCGAGCAAGACGCCGACTTGGTTATGTTTATCCATCGCGAAGACAAGAGCAAGGCGCACGGGCAATTCGACGCGAGCAAAGCCAATACCGCCGATTTAATCATCGCTAAGCATCGCAACGGCCCGACTGGCGAAATCAAATTCCGCATCGACCCGTCGAGCCTCCGCTTCCACCTCGATAACCAATCCGGCTACACCGACGAATATCTCACCGGCGGCCAAAATATAGAAGAAATAGAATTTTAAGGATGGATCCCGCACATAAACGCTATCTATGTTCCATGTATATGTTTTAAGGAGTACAAAAGTAGATAAGTTATACATCGGTTATACAGATAATCTGCGACGAAGAATTTTGGAACATAATTCAGGCTTTTCGAAATATACAAAACCTTTCATTTCATGGGAATTAATATATTATGAATCGTATAAATCTTTAGAAGACGCAAAGGATAGAGAGTCAAAATTAAAACACTATGGCCAAGCATATCGCAGACTCAAAGAACGTCTTGCGAAAAGCCTGCAATAGCGTTTATGTGCGGGATGGATCAGAAATTCAAACAAATCGCTAAGTTGTTCCAAAAACTGCCCGGCGTCGGTCCGCGCCAGGCGGCGCGATTTGTGTTGGCGTTGCTCGATAAACCGGATTCGGAAATCGAAGAATTGGGCTATGCCATTACTAACTTAAAACGGGATATTTCTTTTTGCAATCAATGCTTCAATATCAGCGACAGCGCCGTTTGTTCCGTCTGCACTAATCCCTCGCGCGACCGAACCAAACTGCTCGTGGTGGAAAAAGTGACTGACCTGGATTCCATCGAAAAGACCGGACTCTACAAAGGCCTCTACCACGTCCTAGGCGGGGCGATTAATCCTTTGGATAACATCTTGCCGGACAACTTACGCGTCGCCGAGCTCAACCGCCGGATTGATGAATCTGCGGGCAGGGAGATGGAATTAATTCTGGCGATGAACCCAAACACGCCCGGCGAGACCACGGCTCTGTATTTAAAGAGTCAATTCGCTAACAAGCCCGGCGTCCTAATCACCCGCCTCGGCCGCGGCCTCGCCTCCGGTTCTCACCTCGAATACGCCGACGAGAGTACCCTTAAACACGCCTTAGAATTTAGAAAATAAACAAAAATCTCGGACTAGGCCGAGATTTTTGTTATTTGGACTTTGGTAAAGGGTTGGCGATGGCCTTTCTTTTTTCGGTGGCGAGTCTTTGATTTATATTTGAAAACCATCTTTTTCTTGTCTTTGCCTTCAGCGATAAGGACTTTCGCGCCGACCGTCGCGCCGGCAATCATGGGCTGACCGAGCGTGATTTTGTCGCCATCAGTAATAAGTAAAACTTCGTTGAATGTGACAGTATCCCCGTCTCCGCCGGAGGCGGACCCGCCTTTGGCGGGAAGTTTTTCAATCATTAAAACATCGCCTTCCGCGACTTTGTATTGCTTCCCGCCCGTTTTGATAATAGCAAACATAGTTTATAACTTGCTGACCGCTCTGCTGGGCCTTCTGGCCTTTAAGCAGGCTCTTGACCATCTTCTTCGTTAAAAGCTCCGCTTGCTCTTCGTCATATGTCTATATGACTTCATTGCAATGCTCGCTTTTGCCTCGAATCTGGTCAAGTCAGCGGCGTTCTAAATAGCTTTCATATATTAGCCTATTTTAAATAATTAGTAAAGGGCGTGCTGTGACACGCCCTTTCATTTGATCAGATTCCGCCACCGGGCCACCTTTGAACAATGACGGAAATCTGTCCTCCGTTTTCAGTGACTAGACAGAGAACGGCCTTTGCGCAGTGGCGGCAGGCCATTTTCGTGCTTATGGTGTCTCCTCGGCGAGCTTGGAGATCCCCTATTTGCACGATATTGATCACGAAACACCAGGGGCATCGAACCTCTTTGCTCGGTTCGATAGTCAAGGTGTATTCGGCCGCCAAATCCGCTAGTGAGTACGCGAGTCCTCTCCGCTTCGGCATTGCTTACCTCCAATTCTTAAATAAGATAATACGCCGTTTCCAGGGTATTATCAAGTAGTAGTAGCCCTACGGGGAATCGAACCCCGATTTAATCCTTGAGAAGGATCCGTCCTAACCGTTAGACGATAGGGCCGAAATAATTGTTATATTATAACCTATTTTTACTTAGAGAGCCAGCGTTGAGATTGGCGAACAATAAGATCCTTGGCTTGCGATGAGTCGGCCATAATCTCGGCGACGATGCGTTCCATGCGCAAGCCTTGGGAACCTTTTACCAAGACAAGGTCGTGCTCGTGAATTAGCTCTTGAACTTTGGATTTAGCGCCGTTTGAATTATCAAAAATAAAAATCTTATCCGAAGAAAGTTTACCCGAAGCGGATTGAGCGATGGCTTTAGTCTGCGGGCCGACGCACACAATAACATCCGCGACTTCACTCGCCAGCACGCCAATATCGCGATGGGCTTTTTCGGAATGCTCGCCCAGTTCAAGCATGTCGCCCAAGACGGCAATCTTGCGCAGGGCGGGCACGTCGCGGAGCGTTTCTAAGGCCAAGCGGGTCGAAGCCGGTGAAGCGTTATAGGTATCGTCGATAATATTTGAATTTTTAATGCCCCGCAAAATCTTCAGCCGGCCTTTCGGACCGTGATAGGCGCTTAAGGCTTCGCTGATATCGACGAGATTCATCCCGAGAACCGAGCCGACCGCCGTAGCCGCGGCGGCCGACCAGGCTTGCGATTTGCCAAGCGAGCCTTCAATACGGATTGGAGCAAAGCGAGAACCCTCGTTGAGTTTAAATGTAACACCAAGCGGCCGGCCCTCTTCGTTGCTAGTATATTCTACATCGGAAGCCCGAATCGTCGAGCCTTGATCAAAGCCGTACGTAAGGACCTTGGCTTTAGTTTTTGATTTCATAGCTAAAACCCGATGATCGTCATGATTGAGAATCGCGTAATCGCCCGTGGATAAAACCTTTACCAAATTGGCTTTCTCATCGGCCATAGCTTCGGTACTCTGGAAATATTTAATATGAACGGGCACATCGCCCACGGTAGTTACTACAGATATATGAGGTTTAAGAGCATGGGCCAATCGCTTTATGTCTCCTGGGTGATCGGCACCATATTCTAAAATAAAAGTCTGGGGGAAATCTCGTCGGCTTATGAGACCCCGAACCCCAACAAAGAAAACTCTGACCCATAAACCAATCGAGGAACCTCGACCAAAATATTCATCATCCCAGTTGCCAAGAATCGTGAGAGCAAATCCAAGCTCATTATTTAAACTTCCAGCCGCCGCACGAACAGTTTTTTGAGAACGGACTACGCTCGCGATGGCTTCACGTGTGGATGTTTTTCCTGCGTTACCGGTTATGCCGATAATAAGTGGCTTATATTTGCGCACTTGAAACCTCACAAGAGTTATGAGGATTGTTTTTGAAATTTTTTCTAATAATTTTTTCATTTATCTATCAGGCGGAATGTTATAGTAATTTAATAAATAAGCGGCGACGTCGCGGAAGGTGGGCGACAAACTGTCGGCGGCGAAGGTGATGCCTTGGGGCTTATCCATTTTTATGAGCACGACGAACTTGGGATTTGAAGCGGGCGCGAAGCCGAGAAAGTCGTGAATAAACACGTTGGGCAAATAGCCGCCAGTGCCGTCGGCAATCTGGGCCGTGCCCGTCTTACCGGCCACATCATAGCCTTTTATGCGGGCTTTATCAAAGCCGATATCGACGACGTTTACCAGCATACCGCGAACCAGAGCCGATGTTTTTTCGGAGATGGGAATACTCGCCACTTCCGGCTGGGTCACGTCTTCGGTCCCGCCTTCATGAATAATCCGATCGACAATATACGGCTTCATCAGCTTCCCGCCGTTGGCCAGCGCGGAGTACGCGGTGATGAGTTGAAGCGGCGTGACGGCGATGCCTTGGCCGAACGAGGCCGTCACGAAGTTCACCTGCCGGCCGCTGTACAAATTGGCGATATCCCCGCTGACTTCGCCTGGCAAATCCACACCCGTTTTTTGGCCTAATCCGAAATTTATGGCGTAATTCAAAAAACTATCTTGGCCGATGAGATTTTCGACGAAGGCTGCGCCGGTATTTAATGACTTCTCGAGCACTTGGGTCATCGTTTCCGTGCCGTGGGCGAGATTATCAAAATTATGAATCTGCCGGCCGGCGATATTAATCACGCCCGGATCGACATAGGTTGTATCCGGCATAATTTTGCCTAAATCAATCCCCGCCGCCATCGTAATGGGTTTGAAGGATGAGCCGGGTTCAAACATCCCCTGCACATTCGCATTGATATACGAGCTCGTCGGCGAGGCGCTGTAATTATTGGGGTCGAACGTCGGCTCTTGGGCCATGGCCAGAATTTTGCCCGTCTGGGGATCCTGCACGATAATGCTTCCGCCGGCGGCGTGCCATTTGGTCAGGACACTGTGCAATTCCGTTTCGGCGAATGTCTCGACATTCCGGTCAATTGTCAGGACAATATCATCGGGCCGAGGCGATGACGCATCATCGGCTGTCCCGCTTAACTCATTATCAAAATACCCTTCCACGCCATACTGCCCCGCGACTTGGCCGCTGCTTCCATATCCCAAGAAACCAATAACTTGAGACAAAAAAATATTTGCCGGGTAAAATCGATCCGTCTCGTAGCGAATTCCGACTCCTTTTATATTGAGATTATTTATCGCGGCGACTTGGGCGGTCGTGATTTTACGAGCGATTATTTTTGACGCGGTCGAGCCGCTGTCAAGCGCTGCTTGAAGCGTCGGCTGGTCAATCTGCAAAATTCCGGCCAGCTGGCTAGACGTGGTCGCCGGATCAATCAATGTGGCCGGCGTGGCATAGACCAACGGAAACTTTTTATTCGTCGCTACGAGATAGCGCTGGTCGTCCGCCGTGCCCGCCGCTTTTGGATCTTGGACAAAAATATTGCCCCGTATCAAAATATTGCTGATATTTTGATTTTGGGCTTGCGCCGTTTGGGTATAGAGCGTGTGGCGAAGATAGGAAAGCACAAAAAGCCGCCAGCCGATGAGACTGGCGGCCGCGACGACGCATCCAAAAACTATTTTTATACGAAGAGAATCATGCTTGCCCATAAATTACTTCTGCAACGCGACGTTGTTATTTTCAAACACGTAGACGATGTCTTTAGCCTCGGTCATGTGCTGGGCTTGAGCAAAAGCGGCCGCGGCAACCGGATCCTCGGTGGCCGATTTTTCGGCGGTGAGCGAACTTTGAGCCTCGGTCAGTTTGGTAATCATAGTTCGTTCAGCGGAAATATTATATTCCCCCGAAGTCACCGCGTTAACCCCGACAATATAGTACGCGAAACCAACCACCGCAAGGCAGACAAGCACTATGTTTAAAATGGCGACTGGATTTGAGAGGACTGACCAATCAAATGACGGGTGATTCAAACGATTCGATGGAGTAACTGCGGTCACGGGACTGACACCGAGGCATTCCTGCTTGGTGTGGTTAATAAACTCCTGATTTTAATCGATTTCTTCGTTGTAAGCTCCGGTGCTCCCTCGCCATAGCACGACACTATGGCTCGGTTCGCTCCTCGCTTCCGCCTTGAACTCGGCTAAAATCAGAAGTTTCTGTTTATTCTATATTTCAAACTTTTTCTGCCACTTTCATTTTTGCGCTCCTGCTTCTAGGGTTGGCTTGTTGTTCGGGCCACGTCGGTCGGATTGTGCCTTTCACAGGCTGGATGATTCGGCCGGCTTTGACTTGTTCTTTGAATATTTCTCGGACTAGCTTGTCTTCGTGGCCTTGGAACGATATCACGACGAGTCGGCCACCTGGTTTCAAAATATCGATAGCCATGCGGACTCCCTTGGCAACATTCCCCAATTCATCATTAACGACGACGCGCAAAGCCTGGAAAGTTTTGGTCGCGAAGTGAATCTTGCGTCTCGGAGTGGGGCTCCCCGTCGCCCGCCCGTTAGGGCGTCGGCGACTTGGGGAACTCTGTTGCTTGTACCAATCAGGTACGGCGACATTGATGACCGCCACTAAATCGTCGGTCGTCATGATGGGCCGTTTCTTCCGATTGAGACCGATGCTTTCCGAGATGCTCCGGGCAAACTGCTCTTCGCCGTAGTCGCGGAGAATTTGTTCCAGTTCGGGGACACTGTATAGGTTTACGATTTCTGCTGCCGTCTGCCTTGCTTCTTGATTCTTACTTCTTGATTCTGTGTTATAGCGCATATCGAGCGGTTCGTCTTTTTTAAAACTGAATCCCCGACCGCTGGCTTCATAATGCCAGGAGGACAAACCCAGGTCGAACAAAATCCCGTCGGGCTGAAAATCATGTTTTTCGGCGATGCTTTTCAGGTTCGTATACGAATCGTTAATTAGAATCAGACTTTTTCTTAATTCGTAATTCTTAATTCGTAATTCGGTTTCCTGAAAAAGAGACGAGTCCCATTCTATCCCCAAGACGACGCCATTGGGTTGAATTCGTTCTGCGATGGCTAAAGTATGGCCTCCGCCGTTTAACGTGGCATCAATATACTGACCGCCCGGCACGGGCTTCAAATATTCAAGAACTTCCTGTAAAAGAACCGGCTCGTGAACTTTCATATCAAATTCCCAGCTCTCTCAATTTTTCAGCAATACTATCGGAATTTTTTTCTAAATTGGCCTTGTAGTTCTCCCATTTCTCGTCATCCCAGATCTCAAGGCGGTTATATACCCCTGCGACCACGGCTATTTTTTTTAAACCGGCGTAACTTTTCAAATATTCAGGAACAAGGATTCTGCCTAGACTATCAAAATCGACTTCCGCCGCGCCGGATAGCAACAACCGCGCAAAGGCCCGCGAATCCTGCTGAACCAAGGGCATATTTCCCAATCGTTCGGCCAACTTGGCCCAATACTCGGATGGAAAAACAAACAAACAATTATCGAGCCCGCGGGTGATAACCGCTCCCTCGCCCAATTCCTTGCGGAATTTAGAAGGGATAGAGAGCCGTTTCTTCGCGTCCAGATTGTGTTTGTATTCGCCGATTAACATGCGATGTTTACCTAAGAGCGAAGCGATTAGCTGTAAACTTCGCATCCGCCTCTGGCGGATAGCCCGCTTCACTTATCCACCACTTATCCACTCTCTCCCACTTAATACCATTATCTAGGCATGATATCCCACTTTTAATAGGTATGCAAAGTGCATAACTTTTCTTTTGTTCTTAAGCAAGCAAAATAGACAAGCTCTCGATTATTTGTTATGATATATTTACGGAAATCCTTAAAAGTTCTTTAGTAGAGACGAGGTGCTGAATGTTTGGACTTGGCAAGAAAAAGCCGATGGTTCAGATCACGGAGCAGACCCGACTTGGAGTACACAAGTACTTGATGGGTAAACAAGAAGAATACGCGAGTGATTCAGATGCACGCGTAAGGCAACAGTCAACGGAAGTTCTGTTGGCCGCGACAAGTCTTCTCATAGACTCCAACGGGCTTGAAAAAGCCATCGGCGTGCTCAAAAAAATCCGAAGGGCCGAACAAGACTTTCTGAAGGAGGCGCGGGATACAGGAGGAATTACAGAATCCGTCGCGGAAATCGCATTCATTGAAATCATGCTCAAGGATCTCAACGCTTAGTTCAACGCCCCTCACACCACCAAGCGCCGCGTCATCTGACGCGGCGCGATTTATTAAACAGAAAAACTAAAAACCTGAATCCACTTAAACAAATGAATTCAGGTTTTTACCCGACTGCATTCAAAGGAGAATTTGCAGTCGGGCGTGATGTCATTATTCGACCATCAGTTTGAGACCCTCGTTGGTCACCCAAGACTTTGGAATGACCACCGGCTCACTTTTTGGTAGCTCGGAACCGGTGAAGACTCGAACCCGAATCCATGGGTATGAATGAACGATGTTCCTTGCGTTCGGGGCGTAGGCTTCCGAGAGGAAAATCAAAACGCCTTCCTGGTGCGGCGGAATGTGATGAAGGGCCTCCCCGACCGTACCAAACACTCTCGCGTCGAACTTTTTCTGCTCGGTGGATACGACTCCCTGAATTCCCTGGATTTCTCTGTTCAAGACAGTCTTCCATGTTTCGGCGAGAATCTCGTTGTTGAAATCCCTCTGATACGCCCCACTACCTGGGTTGTTTTTTGGGGTAAAGATGGCAACTGGGATTGCCGGCTTCGGCTTCTCACTCATGTTGTTCCCCTTCTCTGAAAGGACAAAATTAGGCCCAAAATCAGGCAGAATGATTCTACCATAAAAACTAGAGAAAACAAGTGTGGGCGGTACAGGGCTCGAACCTGTGACCCCGGCAATGTGAATGCCGTGCTCTACCAACTGAGCTAACCGCCCTTTTATTTAAAAGTTTATTTTTTTGGCTTTTGAGTAATCTCAATCTCCTCTTTCTGATAATCAAATTTTACGGCGAAAAATTCAAAAAAACCTTTTTGTCCGACAACTCCATGAGCGAGATTACCTAATTCACAAAATGCGGCTTCGGTTTCGTATTTCCAACCGCCGATAACCAACGTAACGGGATGAATAGAAACCTCTTGCTTCACTCCTGTAACTCCGGTAATTGTATCTTTTCTTCCTTTTTCCAAATCTATTTCCAAAACATCAGCAATATCATTATGAAAAATACAAAAATCAGCGCCTGAATCGACAAGCACTTCATACGAAATAGCGAGGTGTTTAAAAGAGACGTCTACGGAAATAATAGGACGAAGAATAGTCTTGCCAACTTTTTTATAAGAGAACTTCATAAGAACAACCAACATACCCCACAACTTCTTTGGGAATTTTAGCTAATATAGGTTTTGAATAGCCCTGTTTTTGCGCGGATAACCAGGCCTCTTTTGCTGTTTTCCCGGACGCGACGACGGTCTTTTCGTCGGCCTTGAGTGCTACCCAAAAACCTTTGTATTTCTTATAAATATGAGTCCAGTTGATAGCCATAAGTGTATGTTATCAGATTGTCAGTGTGTCAACAAGTATATCTTTTAAAAATTAAGAGACGGTTAAATTAGAGTCCAATCTTGTTGACGATCTTTTCGTGGGGGCCTTCGAGGAGGACGCGGACGAAGCGGTCGAACATGTTGTAACGGTAGTCGAACTCTTCTTTGTCCATGAGAGTAAATTTGATTTCGGTGCCGATTTCGGCTTCGAGCGAACCGAGAAAATTGCGGAGCTTGGCCCGATTGATTTCGTCGCCGACGATAAACAAATCGGCGGGCGCGTCGTACTGATTGATGGAGTCGGGGTCGCTCAAGAAAATTCCGGAGATGACGGCTAGGCGAATCCGGCCGAGATTGGTAACTTTATTAATCAATTTCTCCTTCTCCCCGGCCGATGATTTCAAAATCAAGCTTCTCAACTCGGAGAAGAATTCAAAGTTTGGATTCAAAGAAAACCGCTCGGTCTTGGGCCGAGATTTTTCCTTTTTAGTTTTCGTAATTTTTTTATTAGCCATCCCGCACATAACGAGCACTGACTGCTTTAGCAATACGATTATTCGTATAAAATAAAGCTACCGGTACCGTACGATTAATATTATTTGATTACATTTAATGACGCAGTAGTATTGCATGTGCTCGTTATGTGCGGGATTATTTCTGTTTTACGACGGTAATCGCCTTCAATAATTCTAATTCATCTCGCGTCGTTTGCGGAGCCTCCTGAATCCGTTGGGCTATCTCGCGAACGCTGAAATCGGCCGGAAAATTGCGGTAGAGGAATTTCAGAATCTTGACCCGGACTTTTGATCCGAAGAGGTTATCAAGTATGGGCTTTGACATTTCGAGTATAATTAACTTAGAATGACAGCAGTAAGATACTGTAATTCGAGTTATATTGCAACTCATGGATCCCGTCAGAAGTCGCCCTGACGGGTCAGAAAATCAAACGTTCAACTAACCATCGTAGCGCCAATCTCACATAAAAGTGTTTGACCGGCTCCTACGACTTCCTACGGGATGGAAAAAGTCTTCATCAATCCGGTCTCGAAAGAGATTCTCATCAAAGGCAACGCCAAAGAAGGGCCGGTTGATTTATTCTCCTACGATAATAACGGCAACAGCCGGGCGTTAGGGAATCTTTTTGTCATCGGCAATATTCAAGGCGGCGGGGCCAATGAAAACAAGGATGATATCGATGTCGGCTACGTCCTGAATCTCGTCGCCTCGCTCGCTAAGCGCGAATACTACGCCAATCCCGACGCCAGCCCGAAAGACGCTTTCGCCGGCGCCCTCAAAAAAATCAACGGCGTCGTTGAAGAATTTTTTAAAAATAAAGAGACCAAAATCAATATCGGCGTCTTCGCCGTCGCCGGCGACCAGATTCATATTTCCAAACTCGGCAAGTTTAAAATCATTCTCGCCCGTGAAGGCAAGAATATCGACATTCTCAACAACATCCAATTATTCGACAAAGAATCGACCGAAGAAAAAGAATTTTCCAATATTATTTCCGGCAAAGTGGTCGAGGGCGATCGCATTCTCGCCTTTTATCCCAGCCGCGGCACCACGGCCCGCGAGAAATCGATTAAAGACAACTTTCTCAAGTCATCCCAAACCGAATTTACCGCGCAATTGGCGGCTATCAAAGAAACCAAGCCTGATTTCACTTGTGCCGCGCTTCATATTGACATCACGAAAGGCACTGAAACAGCCACTGTGCCCCGCGTTCAACCTAAAGAACTCCAGGAGGAATCGGCCCAAGAAGAGATTAAAAACTTGACGCCAATAGCTCAACTTGCTACTACTGATGACAAAGAAGATGACGAGACGGGAGAAGAAGCGCCAGCGTCAATACCAGTGGCTCGAACTGTCGCCAAGCTCGCCCCCGAACCAGCCATCCCGAAAATTATCCCAAGTGAATTTGCCCGAGGGAAAAGAGAACTCGCCCTCTCCAAGCACTTTCGCCGATTCAAAAATATGAACATCACCCCTCGAGTAAAAGTCTACGCTATCGGCGGTATCGCCGTCGTTGCCCTCATCGCCATTTTCAGCCTCAAATCATTAGTCTTCGTCAGTCCGGCGACTCGCCTGCTCAATACCGCTGTCTCTGAAGCTCAAACCAACCTCAAACTCGCTCAAGACAAATTAAAGCAAAGCGATTTTATCGGCGCCCGGAGCCTCCTGGTCAGCTCTCTGGCTTCCATCACCCAAAGCGAATCAGCCAACGGTTCATCCCAAAAAGCCGCCGATGCCAAGAGCCAGCTGATGCTTGCCCTTGATGGTTTGGATAATGCCACTAACGCGACCCTCGCTGTCGTCGCCGATATTCCGACCGATTCCGGCACAGCCAAGCTTGTTGCGTCGGCCGGAGCGAATTTCTATGTTTACTTGGAAGGAAAGAATGCCAATTCTATCTTAAAGATTGCCGCCGATGGTTCTATTGCCAGCACTACTCCAGTCAAAAACATCTCCCCTTCGGCCATGTTCAGCAGTAACGCGTATGTCGCCCTGGTCGATGCCAGTGCCGCAAAATTAACTTCTCTTTCCATAAGCAAATCCACTTTAATCTCCGGGTCATTCTCCAGCGACCCCCTCGTCAATCTGGAGGTCTATCAAGATAATCTCTACGGCTTGACAGCCACCGGCATCATCAAAATCACCGATGCCGCCCTGGGCAAGACCGCCGCCCAACCCTGGCTTGCCAGTGGCACCGTTTTAGCCGATAAAGCTTCCCTCATCACGGTTGACGGCAATATCTATATCCTTTCTTCGGACGGCACTCTGACCACCTATTTTAAGGGCAAGAAAACAAATGAAATTAAAACCGCCGTCTCGCCGGCCACCGGCAGTATTCTTCTTTCAAACGCCTCGCCCTCCCCCAATTTATATCTGGTAAACGTCTCAACGGGGAGAATCTATATCTTCGACAAGGCTTCCGGCACGGTCTCCAAAACTTTAAAGATTAATTCCGCCCAACCCATCTCCAGCGCCACCCTCGCCGCCGATGGCAGTATCTATATCCTCTCCGGCAACAAGATTTGGTCTGCAAAATAGCCTTTAAATGTTTAAATTTTTGAACTCAAAAGCCGCCTCTCGGCGGCTTTTGAGTTACTTGAGTTCAACGGTTCCGCCTGCGGCTTCAATCTTCTTCTTCATTTCCTCGGCATCAGCTTTCTTGACGCCTTCTTTAACGACCGAACCCGGCTTATCGGTCATATCTTTGGCTTCTTTAAGGCCCAGACCCGTGATTTCACGAAGGGCTTTGATGACCTGAATCTTCGCCGAACCGGCATCTTTCAAGATAACGTTGAAGCTATCCTTTTCTTCAGCGGCTTCCGCGCCGGCGCCGCTGGCAGCCGGACCGGCAACTGCCATAGCTGCGGCCGAGACTCCAAACTTTTCTTCAAGAGCTTTAACTAAATCGTTAAGCTCTGAAACTGACATCTTCTCTACTTGTTCTAAAAATTGTGTTTTATCCATTTGATTTTTGTTTAGCTATTTCATTTAATGCTACGGCAAGGCCACGGATAGGATATGTGAGCATACCGAGCAAACGACCGATGAGGACTTCTTTGGACGGCATCTTGGCCATTTCCAGGAACTGCTCTTTGGAAATAAACGCTCCGCTTACGAAGGCGCCGAAGAACTGCAACGCCGGATTCTTTCTGGCGAATTCGTAGAGTTTCTTAGCGATACCATATGGCTCTTCCATACCGACTACGAGACCGAGCGAACCGGCCATGCCGTAGACATCGATCGGGGCGTCTTTGGATAATTCCTTGGTCGCCATCTCGATTAATGTTTTCTTAGTCACGACGTATTCCGATTTGGCTTCGCGCAACAGACGCTTCAATTGCGTCATCTGGGCGACCGACAGACCCTTCTCGCCAGTGCGGGCAAACGACGTAAAGACCGTAATCTGCGATTCCGGCAATTTACTCTGCAATGACTTCAATTCTTCTTTCTTTTGTATTCTACTTTTCATGGTATGTGCGCGAATTTTTAAATAAAAAACCGCGTTTCTACCGCAGAATCGACCGTAACCAACTACGAGAGTAGCTAATCACCATTCGGCGCGACTTATTGAATGCACGCTGTCTACGGGTTACCTTAATATACTAACAAATAGAGATGACTCCGTCAACTATCTAGTCTCGTGACTAAGCCTATTCACAATTTTCTGCATCTTTCGCATACTTTTACCGGTCTGTAGTTCTCCCTGTTCAAGACCCACAGTAACTTCATGTATTTCATCAACTCTAATATCGATTCGTTCAACCTTTTCTTTAATTTCGTTTAATTCTGACTTCGTAGCAACATGGGCTTCGAGATTATCAAAACTATTGCTTGTAATTTCGTTTAAATTTTCAAAATCTTGTTGCAAACCATCAAGTTTTTTATCGACAACATTAAAACGCTTATCTATGTATATTTTTAGACCATCAATGGAATTAGCTAAACCTTCAATTGTGGTAACTTTTATTTTAGCCATGTTCGAATTATACGCTATCAATTTAAGCGAGCAAGTGGATACTACAACCCTAAATATTTCTGGCGGTCGGCTTCGTGTTCAGCCGCGGTTTTTTCAAAGATGGTCTGGCTGCCATCGCGGGTGGATAGGTAATACAAGTAGTCCCCTTTCGGATTGAGGGCGGCGTTGATGGATGTCAGGCCGGGATTTGAAATCGGATGAGGCGGGAGGCCGGCCCGAGTGTAGGTGTTATAAGGCGAATCAACATGAATCTCCGCGCCGACGGCGACAAGATTCACTTGGCAATCAAGCGTCGGCTTGGCGCTGAACTGACGCAAACAGGCGCCGTAGCTGACCGTCGCGTCGATTTCCAAGGGCATTTTGCGTTTCAAGCGATTGGCAATCACGCCCGACACCAGGAGCATATCGGGCTCGGTGCGGGCTTCTTTTTCTATAATCGAAGCAATCACTAGAATCCGGTCGCGGGCCGGCACGCTCAATCCCCCGATTAATTCTTGGGTTTTGTCCTGGCCGTTCAACTCCATTTTTTGTTCGATTTCGCCAAGCAAGCTTCCAGGTTTAAACAAATACGTGTCGGGAAATAAGTAACCTTCTCGGGAACCATAAGCGGACGCGAACTGGCCTTCAGCGGCAAGCTGGGCGTCAGCCAAACGCTTATCTATCTCCCAAATGTTCGAGCCTTCGGGAATAAATACGGATATATCCGTGGATGACCCGTTGCCTCCGGCGATCTGGAAGGCAATGTCATTCAACGTCGAGCCGGCCGGAATCGTGTAATCGCCCGCTTTCAGATTTCGTTCCCGGCCCAGAGCCGAAACATAAAATCGAAAGACGATTGAACTGCGGACCAGGCCTTGCTCTTTCAACAGCGCTGATATCGAAGTAAGACTTTGCCCCGAACCGACATGCAGATGTTGAGATGTCTCCATCGCCGAAGTCGGCACGAATATAACCCAGCCGAGCCATAAAACTATCACAGCCACCAGGATGGTGGCTGTGATATGAATCTCATGTTTATGGGCTTGGTAATTCAATGGGTTATATTTAAATATTTAAATGTTTAAATATGTTTGAGTTAGAGCGGCTTCTGATTGATGCCTTTAGTCGGCGCGGCCTGGCCGGCTTGAAGTTGCTGTAACTTGTCTAGAACCGTTTGATTGTCTTTATTGGCGCCAATGGCCAGAATCTTTTGAAGCTGAATAATCGCGTTCGGAATATCTTTGCGTTCTTCATAAATCAGAGCCAGATACCAAAGCGCGTTGGAGTAGTTTGGCTGCAAGACTAAAACCTGTTGCAGAGTGGCAAAGGCTTTATCTTTGTCGCCGTTGCGGTAATAGAGCAGGCCCAGTTCGAACAACAGATTCGGCTGGTCGCTGTTGAAGGGCGCGATTTTTTCCAATTGTTTGATGGCATCGGTCAGTTTGCCTTCTTGGTCGTAGACAATACCCAAATTATAGATGGCGAGGCCGTAATTATTAGACATATCGACGGCTTTCTTGAAATTCGTTTCCGCGTTGGCGAGCGCCGCCACCGCCTGCTGATTTAATTGAGCCGCGTTTTGATTGCCGGAAGCGGCCTGGCGCAAAAGCTGGGATTCCGCGAGATAAAGATTGCCGATTTCGTTATAGAACGACGGGTCGCCCGGACGCAGTTCGGCCGCTTTCTGATAAGCGCTGGCGGAAAGAGAATCCACTCCGCCGACCAGGCCGAGAAGATTCTGGTAAACGTTGCCCAGGTTATTCCAATTCAACGACTCGCGCGGCCCTAAATCTGTAGCCGTTTTGGCGAGATTAATCGCCGAGCTCATATAATTCTGGATACGAGTTGGTTGCTGGGTATCGGTGGGGGCGGCTTTCTTGCTTAATTCCTGGCTTAAAAGAGCCAGCGCCGCCTGGGAGGCCGTGCGATAATAGGTGTCGCTCTGACCATTCCAATTCACCGCGCTGACTAAATCCGCGGAGGCCTTGCTGACATCCTGTTCGGTCAGCGCTTTGGCATACTGGGCATCTGCGATATAAGCCGAGACGCCGAAGTAAGCGCCGACGAGGACTAAAATCAACCCGCCGATAAAGCCGAGAGACGAAGCCAAGGACACGGCCACATTGTGCTCGGCGTCATAGACTCGGGCCGTACTGCCCCAAAGCGTCAACACCGCGAGGGCGAGAATGAGATAGGCCATAAACATCAGGGTCATATTGAAGGGATAGAGCAGGAAAGCCGCCCCCACCGCGCAGAGCGTCGCCCAGACATATTGGGCGTGCGTGCGGTGCGCCGCCTGCTTATCGCGAATATAGCGGCTGACACCCTGAACCCCCGCCCAGAGCACGACCAGAAGGGCCAGGATCATCAAAATTCCCCCGCCGACAACGGCGTTGAAAACTTCCGATGTCCCCGCTAAGAACCTGACGCCGGAAAGCGTGGAATCAACGAGCTGGCCGGCGCCGTACTTATCAAACGCCAGCGAAAAATTCGTCGGACCATAGCCGGTTACCAAGCTTTCTTTCAAGACCGACTTAGCCACGTGGCCGGAGAGTTGGAACGATGGCGCGACTTCCACGGGAAGATTGGACTTGACGGCGGTGAGATTAAAATTAACCACCATCAGAAACACGCCAATCACAATCACTGTCATCGGAACGATAAATCGGCCTAGGAAATTTTCCTGCCTGCCGGCAGGCAGGTCGTGAGCCAGACTTTCAAAAGTAATCCAGCCGGCCATGCCGACGATGGCAATCGTCCAGAGCACCCACCAGTTCAGAATTACAAGAATGGCAACCCCCGCGACTAGGCCCAGCATATTTAAATATTTAAATATTGAAACTTTTTGTTTGTCCCCGCCCAGCAAAGGCAGACTGATGGCCGCGAGGACGCCCAAGCCGTCGACCGAACCGACCGAATTGAATGCGGATGAGTCAGTAAATTTAAGGATATTTAAATATTTAAATATATGGATCCCGACAATCTGGAGAAATCCAAATAATAATACCAGGGACAGCGATGTGGTGATGATATTCGTCAACGCTCGGCCTTCATCTTCGACTGAATTGACAATCAGAAAGTAGATGATGGTAAACGCGCAGACCATTATCAACGAGGCCGAGAGGTTGCTGGCCGTGCCAAAGAGACTGTTGAACCGAGCCATTGAGAAAACCGTGGCCACTAGCGTCGCGCCCAGAACGGCCAGGACAGCTTTGTCAAACACGTTCGGCCGCCAGGCGAACCGCCCGCTTGAGACCAGCGCCAACAGCCACGCAATCAAACCGATCCCAGCCACAGCCAAGACCAGAAGGCCTTTGTTCAGCTCCAGAACACTCGTTGTCCAAGGCAAAAAGAAAATCGGCGTCAAAAACACGCCAATCATCAACGCCCATCGCACGATTGTCCGATAGACGCTATTTTCGCCTTCCTTCTGACTGTAATCCGATCTGGCCATTACCAAATCCGCTTCCTGCCCGTCCATCGGTGCTTCCGTGTACGCGGAACCCATAAGGTTAAGATCCATCGCTAGGAATGCTTAAAGAGTCGCCCATCCGTGCATTCATCTCCGGATAGGCCACGCCTAAAGCATCGATTTATGCCTTAATTATACACAAATTAAGCTAAATTTTAAAAGCCCGCCTGTGTATATTTAAATCAAGAAAAATTGCTTTAAATATTGAAACTTTAAATTTTTAAACTTGATATCATTAAATACTTAAATATTTAAACTTTCTCCTTATCTTCGCTCATTTTCCCATAATCAATCATGTCCTTTTCTGAGTCATAATACTTAGCCCATTCAGGGTTGGAATCGAGCATCATCCGATTCATGCCCGACATACCTTTCCGTGCCCCTTTCTTGTATTGCAGGCCTTTCACCTCCGAAATCTTTACTTTGGCGATAAAACTGGACAAAAGACGCGAGCACTCTATCGCCAGCGAGTTTAAATATTTAAATGTTTCAATATTTAAATAACCTGCATCCAGCGCGACATACAATTGCGCGCGCACTTCGCCGGCTGATCCTTTGGCGATAAAGAGATAATTGAGAAACTCTTGCTTTGTCCCCCGTTCAAAGCCTTCGGCAATATTGGACATAATCGACACGCTCGCTCTCTGTATCTGATCCTGCAGGCCTCGGTCATTAAACTTTGAAATATTTAAATTTTTAAACTGTTGGTTGTTTAAATCTTTAAATATTTTATATACCTCCTTGGTTAATAAGCGCGCCTTCTGCCAGCAAATAAGTTCCTCAAATGTTTGTATCGTCGCCATATTGATTAAGTTTAAAGATTGAAAGGTTTAAATATTTAAACTTTTAAACTTTGCTTTGAGTCTTTAAATTTTTACATATTGAAATATTCTGTCTAGGGGGTTGGGGTCGGCGTATCAGAAGGTGCTGGCGTCGGAGCAGATGTATCGCTTGGCGCAGGTGTTGGAGACGGACTCACATCAGGAGTGGGGCTGGGTGTTGCTTGCCCGCCTGAGCTTTCGGTAGAAAGGTCTGGCGTGGGTGTCGGGGTTGTCATGTTTAAACTTTCAATATTTAAACTTGAACTGGAAGTTCGGTCTTCGTAGCCTTTGCGGCGGGCGATGACGAGCCAGTCGAAGGTACCAGTGTCCATAGAATTTAATTCTTTGACGACGAAGCCGTATTGAGATTTGGAATCCACATATAATTGACCTTGCATAATTGAAGTGGGGGTAGTGATGAGTTTAATCGGCGTGGTGGCGGAAATGACTGATGAGAAGGAATAGTCAAAGAAAACCTTGGCTTCGCCAGCGACGAGCGACGAGGAGCCGGAAAGTTGTATCTCTCCCCTTGTCGAGTCCACGCCATAGGTTGCCAAGTACGCGCCGTTTTGTTCCAGATTAACCTTGGATTGGTCCGCTGCCTGCGCCGAATTGCCGGTAAACAACGCTTTCGTTGTGTCGTCCGCGGTATTGGATATAGCAATTGAGCGAGAAGACCAGTTTGAAACAAGATCCGACATGGTGCCCATGCTATTGACTAGAATGGTGGTTGTTGCAAAGTAAGTTTTCTTTATTCCTTGCGCGATGATGTCTCCTGACGCCCAAAGATTCTGCACCTTGGTCAGTACCGCATGAATAGTCGCCACTACCACATTGGTTCCACCGCCGATAATATCTCCCGCCTTCGCTATAAGCTCCGGTGTGGCGAAGTAGAAACTGCCGGAAGAAACACTGACAATGTTGGAACCGCCGGTATTGAGCGCATATTCCAACGGCGGTATCCAGTATTCCAAGTTCACAAAAGCCAGAATCTTGCCCGTTGTTACTTGTCCTGAGCTTGTCGAAGGGGTCGAATCCGGCGGTTCAGATGATGAGGCAGTACCGCCAAATGACCCCGAAGCCACCTGTGGTGAGCTCGTCGAAGCCATACCACCAAAATCTTCCAACGCCATACCAATACTTTCTCCAGCGAAGATTTGTTTCATAGCAAAGCCCGGCATGGTTTTAGATACCGTTAATCTATCACCCACGTGGATCGGTCCATTTTCGTCGCTAAACTTAACCGGTACACGGCCGGCCAGTGCCAGCGGATAATCATTGGCGCCTTTTTGACCAAAGACTAAACCGGCATCACCCAAAGATGAGCCCACGCCTTCGCCTAGAGTAATACCCGGAGCAGTAGAGACAATCCCAGCCAGAGCCGAAGAATCAGCTGTCGCTTTTTTTATCTTTTTATCACCTACCGCATCAAACGACACGACATCGCCGGCTTCCAATTGCTGGTCGCTTGGATAATTTTCCGCAAGGTCGGTAGAACCGCCAACTTTATAGACACTCCATGACCACTGCTCAGTTCCGGATGTAATCTGAGTAGCAACCCGTAAAGCAAGTTGCCATGATCCAGTCCAAGCGGTTGTGAGCGCTACACTGGACGTAGCTGCGGCGACGCCTGAAATACTCTGCCCAACCGAGGACACCGTTTTACCAGAAGAATCTTGTGGGTTTGCCGTGATAATCGCCCAGGCCGTCACCGATGTAGTTGTATTTCCACCCGCCCCAAAATTTGCCAGTTTTATACCATCCGTATTGTGCCATGCATTTAGATCATACTGGGTGTTACCTGTGGGATTAGAAGTCGTTATGACTATATAGAGTTTATCGGATAGGCTTAGCCCTGAAACATCATAGGTATCTAGTACTACTGGGACGACACCTGATGGTGCGCTCCCGGTATTTGACTTGAGTAGTACCATTCCCCCATGAGAAGTTACTGTGCCATTGACATTCATATTGCCGTTGACATCTAGTAGTGCCGCCGGTGTCGTCGTCCCGATGCCGACATTGCCATTACTTAATACGGTAAGAAGGTTTATAGAATCTACATTAGTTAAATTAAAGACCTTTGCTGTTGAAGCTATTTGGTAACTAACGAATACAAGACCATCATTTCCAGAAGTAGCTGAACCAGTTGAGACGGCTCCAGTACCTCCTAATCCGGCATTCCCAGTGCGAGCGCTATCTGCGCTATTGCCTGGAGTAGTACCGCTTCCAGCCGTTTCTGTTGTACTGCTTCCTGTGACTAAATCGCTTCCGCCACCGCCACCACCACCGCCGGTAGCGGTAGTACTATTAGATCCATCTTCACCGCCGCCGCCGCCAAATCTACCGCCCCCCCCCCCGCCGCCGGTGCCATTACCATTAGCGGCTTGGCCGCTTCCACCGCCACCGGTGCCGCCGGCGCCGCCTGTGCCAGTTGCTCCGCCATTGCCTCCGGCGTTAGCTATACCGTTTCCGCCATCAGTGGAAGTACCGCCATTACCTGATCCTCCTGCGCCGCCGGCAACATTTGTTCCACCGGCGCCGAAATCGCCTTGGTTAGCACTGCCATTAACACCACTCGCGCCGCCGCCGCCGCCGCCGGCCGCGCCATTTGGCCCGGCTGAACCGGCCGTTCCGCCGCCACCGCCACCGCCGCCGGCTTGAATCAAATAAGTTGATGATCGTTGGATAGAAGAAAAACCGCCGCCATTGCCGCCAAGAGTGCTCCCACCTTTTGTTCCTCCGGTGCCAACACCGACATTAAGGCTTTCTCCCGGAGTCACCGTAATACTAGCCGCGGCATATCCGCCGCCGCCGCCATTGCCACCTGTGCTAGTACCGCCATCACCTGCACCTCCACCGCCGCCGGCACCCCAAACCTTGACCTGAATTGAAGTCACATTGGAAGGCACGGTCCAGGCACTAGTTCCTGCGGTGGAATAAACCACAGTTTGGGTAGTTGCCGCCACTCCGCCCACCACAGACAAATTTGCGTTAGGTGTTGTCGTCCCGATGCCGACGTTGCCGGAGGAAGCGATGGAAACAAAAGCTTGGGAAGCGGAACCTAGAATATCAAGACGAGCCGATGCACCGATATTACGAAGAGTGAACTTGGCATCTTGATTAGTGCTTGAGAACAAAGTCATATCGATATTGCCGGAACTTGAAGCCAGAATATTGCCCGTCACATCAAGCTTCGCGTCTGGTGTGGTATTACCGATGCCGACGTTGCCGCCGACAAGAACCAATGTATTGGCGGAGGCATTGGCGTTTACGGATAAGGCGGTGTTAGCTCCGACTCGGAGACCTTTTGATATATCCAAGCTTCCAGAAAATGATGATGAACCGGCGCCGGAACTAACGAGGGTGCCCTTCGTAGTGATGTTCCCGCCGATACTGGCGATATTACCGATTTCAAAGTTGTTGGAAGCGGAAGCGTTAGTGAAACTGGCAAAGGGAGCAATAATGCTTGTCCCAAAATATCCCGTCCTCGGGCGGGTCGCTCCATTCGCTCCGATGTCAAGAGTATTATCAGTATTGAACTGAATACCATTTGAACCTGCCGTCAGATATGTAGTGCTTCCGCCACTGCCATTAGTAAATCCGATATTATTTAATGAGGCTCGTTTTATCCCTGTATCTCCGGCACCTGAACCAGCCGCCCCAGTAGCAAAATCAAATGTGCCTGTTGAAGATACCCGAACCTCACCAGAAGTACTTAATAACACATTATTAGCAGCGGTATAATCAAAGAGCTGTAAGCTACCTGCGTTCCATTGTAAATAAGAAACATTACCGCCAACTCCATCTTTCCAAATGTTGCTAAATATACTCGTCCCGAAATAGCCGGTGCGCCAGCGATAATTTGAATTACCAAGGTCGTAGGTATTATTGGCGCCAGGGTCGACATTGCCGGAGAAGGATGCTCCAGCTCCGAAGCTTGTCCCGCCGTCAAAGTAGGCCGAGCCATCAACCTCAAGCTTGCCGTTGATTAAGACATCATTGGTGGCGGATAAGGCGTGAGTGGTGGCAACGGAGCCGAAGCGATTGTATGAGACTGTAGCTGTGGTGCCGCCAACTTGAATTGTGTTTTGAGTGAGAAAGTACGAGGCCGAGGCTGTGCCCTCAAACTCTCCCCGGCCTTGGACAGTCAGGAGTGAGGTTGGACTCGCCGTCCCAATTCCAACCAGGCTATTTGTCGCGCCATTCGCCGTATAAGATTGAACACCCAATATGATATTTCCATCACGAGTCCCGCCGTTATTAGGGCCGCCATTGATGTAGACATCTCCACCATTCTGTCCTGTCCCGCCCTTCGCACCTTGTATGACAGACTGTCCCGCGACAAAATTAGAGTATGGGGTTGTATCACCGACCAGTAAGAAACCTCCATAACCAGGATCTGTAGCATTGTATGGATTGTAGTTAGAAGCGAAACCTTGAACACGAAGCATTGCTCCAGTGGTTCCGGCAGTTCCGCCTGCCACTACTGTCATGTGGCTATCTCCACCGAATATAAACATATTGGAGTTGTCAGCGGCCGATAAAACTCCTTGGCCTAAGTAGGTACTGTTTGAATTTATTCCATTTGATAAGTAAATCTGACCATTCCCCACATAAATATTCCTCGGCCTACTCGCGCCACTCGCTCCGATGTCATAGGTGTTGTCGGTCCCAAAAGTTAAATTACCGTCAAGTTGCGTGGCGCCGTTCACTTCGAGCTTTTTAGCTGGCCCTGTCGTCCCGATGCCGATGTTGCCACCAGCTGTAACAGTTAGGGCATTACTGCCCAAAGAAACACTGCCGATAGTTTCTAAATCTCCGGAAATCAGAAGGTCGTTGGATTTTGAGATATAGTTCGCGTGGGTTGTAACCGCGTTGCCGTATCTTGAATAAGTCGCCGAAGCCATGCCGCCGCCGATGTTTAATGAGTTAGATACGATAAGGACTCCCGTCTGGTCTACGGTCAGCAAAATATTGTCATTAGGGTCTTTGATCCGAAATAGGTCTTGGGTTTGAGAGGCCGAAGCTTTGATCAGGAGCGGGAAGCTCGTAAGAGAAAACGGTACGATGATGCCAGTGAGCTTGATTGAGTCGGTTGAAGCATCGCCTAATATCGTGTTGCCTTCAACCGTTAAATTCCCTTGAACATCGGTGGTACTTTGGATGGTCGTGCCGGCCAAGGTAAGATTATTGCCATAAATGTCGCCCTCGGCATCAACCACAAATTTAGAACTTCCTCCTACCGCCGCCGCAATAAGAACGCCGTCGGCGGGACTAGAGGCCGGATTGATATAGAGCGATGAGCGCGAAATGCCACTAAAAGCCGGCCATGCGCCGATATGAGCCGATGGGATATATGTCCCATTAATCTGGCCGCTGAATGAAGCAGAGCCGTTGTCAGCTATCCTTAATCGTTCAATTCCAAGCGTCGAAAATCCCAGCTGATTTTGCGAAGGATGGAACATCCCGGTGTCTTGGTCAATACTGAAGGAGAATGACGGCGAAGCGGCCGTGCCTGGCTGGGCTAGAAATATTGCAGCTGAAGCCGTACCGGCGAAGATAGTGGTCCCAGTGAAATAGCCGCTGGTAGCGTAGAGCGTGTTCCAGGGATGGGCCGGCGAACCGAGGCTGAACGAACCCGACGGAATCA
>PLYL01000021.1 GCA_003151795.1 Candidatus Yanofskyibacteriota bacterium
ATTCCAAGCTATTGGATAGAAGACGGGTCAAAAAACTGGCTCGGAATATCAATCGAAACAACCTTTTCTTCGTCGGTGGTCGCGGTTTTAAATTGGAGCTCGGTGGCGCAAAGGGCGAGAAAGTGGTCTGGGAAGGCGCGCTCCTCCTTCGCTAAAGCTTCGGCGGACAAAGCATACTTCATATCCCCCACGATGGGATGACCGATTTCGGAAAACTGGACCCGAATTTGGTGGAACCGCCCGGTCTCCAGTTCAATCTTTAGTAAAGAGTATTTTGGGCCGGATTTTATGGTTTCGTAATGCAATACAGCCGTATCGCCTTCTGGGTCAATGATAGATTGTTTGGAACTTTCGTCTTTCCGTAAGTGGTGTTCCAAAGTCCCGCTTGCCGGCACAGGCGCGCCAATCACGACGGCGTGATATATCTTTTTAATCGTTCGTTCGCGAATCTGTTCGGACAAACGAGCCGCGCCCTTTGACGTTTTGGCGAATAGAATCACGCCCGATACGTTTCGATCGAGGCGATGTAGAACACCCAAGAAAACATTGCCGGGTTTCTTGTCTCGTTCTTTGAGAAACATCTTCACCTGCCAATAGAGGGTGTCATCGTCGTGTTCCGAACTCTCCCCTGCTTGCACCAAAACCCCCGCCGGTTTGTACACGGCAATGAGGTGATTATCTTCGTAGAGAACTTTTATATCCATGGTTAAAGTATACCAGACAATCGACAACCAATATTTAAAAAAGAGGGCCAAGGCGCGTCCGCGCGCCCTGGCCAAAAAGCAGACAACCTACATTTCTGACTCGCCCGGAACCGGGCCGGTGCTGTTGTCCTAGAGAAGATTCCTCAACTCCCACTCCGGCTCTTTGCCCATAATTTGAGCGGCCCGTTCAAGTATCCTTCTTAGTCGGTCCGACTCGGCCCTAGTCCTGGGCCGATAACGCCGAACTGGTTTCTGCGGTGGTTCTTTCTTCGGGCGCCGGTTCTGACCGGCAAGCTTTTTTGCCCCACGGCCGTGCTTTCCATGGCCGTTCTTTTCCACCACCGGCTTCCGTCTTCTGCTCATAGGCTCTTGTCCTCCTCAAAAAGTCTGAACCCATATCATACAACCAGTTTGAAGTCTGTGTCAATCCCGTTAGAGAAAAGTCGCCCCGAGGCGGCTGAAGCCGTGCCTTTGGCAGGGCGTTCTCTAACGGGATCAACCACTCGACCGCATGACGTTGTGTTTTTATGAAGGCCATGGTATTATAAGCACTGGCAGAAATTTCAACACGTTGGTAAAACATCTACTACTCAACAATCAAATCCGCGCCCTCCAGGTTCAAGTCATTGACCCGGACGGCAAACAGCTTGGCGTCATGACGATTCAGAACGCGCTCCAGCTGGCCCGAGACAGCGATTTAGACCTGGTTGAAGTCGGCCCGAACGCCGTGCCACCGATTACCAAAATCATGGACTACGGCAAGTATATTTACCAGAAAGAACGCCAAGAAAAGAAGACCGGCGGGGCCAAGAAACAGCGCGTCGAGCTAAAGACCGTGCGCGTGGGCTTCAAAACCGGCGCTCATGACATGGCGTTCAAAGCTAAAAAAGCGCTAGAGTTCTTAAACGAAGGCAACATCGTGAAACTGGAACTGACCCTCCGCGGCCGGGAAAAAGCGCTCGCCCCGATGGGCAAACAAAAGCTTGAACAGTTCCTCACCAACATCACCGTCCCCTACACCATTCAGGAACAAATCAAGCGCGGCCCGTACGGCTGGGTCATCACAATAAAAAAAGATATTAAATAGTTCCCCTTTCCGACATTGGAAATTGTAAACTGATAACTGTAAATTTACCTCATGTCCTTCACCGGAAAAACAAATAAGTCATTCTCGAAGCGGGTTAAAATCACCGGCACGGGAAAAATCATGAAACGACACCCTGGTCAGAACCATTTCAATTCCAAAGATACCGGCAACCAGTCGCGCAATAAACACGGCGACAAGGTCGGCCCGCATGAGTTGATTGATAAAGCCAAAGCTTTAATTTTTAAATAAACTACTGCTATGCCAAGAGTTAAACGAGGCGTAAGAGCCACCAAACGACGCAAACGACTCCTTCAGCACACGAAGGGATTTTTGTGGACCCGCAAAAATAAATACCGCCAAGCCAAGGAAGCCTTGCTCCACGCCTGGAGTTTCCAGTTCGCCGATCGCAAGAAAAAGAAGCGCGAATTCCGCAAGCTCTGGACTGTAAAAATCAATGCCGCCACTCGCCAATACGGTGTCGCCTATTCCAAATTCATCAACCAGTTGCTCAAAGCCAACGTCGCTATCGACCGTAAAATCCTCGCCGACCTCGCCGAACACGAACCCAAAGTCTTCGAGCATATCTTCAAACAAGTTCAATAGATTCTCAAACTAAAAACCCGCCAGATGGCGGGTTTTTAGTTTGCTGTTCCCGAATCTTAGTTTCCGGAAACTTCGTGACCGGCATTAACGCTATCGCTTATACCTGAAGTATCTTTGCAGGCTTTGACGGCAGTCTTGAAGGTTGACCAAGCTGTCTGTTGGGCGGTACGCCAGTCCTTTCCCGCCGCCTTAACGGCAGTGCTGAAATTAGACCAAGCATCTTTGACGCCGAATCGGACATCAGCCGTCGTCGTCTTGTTATAGGCAGAAACCAAGGCGTAAGCCCGCGTATTATACGCGGCCTTGATAGCGTCAGTGTTTGTCGAGAGCGCGGTGCCGAGCGATGCTTCACGAGCACTGACGGCCGAAGATATACAAGCCAAGTTGGCCGGCGTTGGTAACGGTTTTGGAGTTCTGGATGCTCTCGGCGATTCCGAAGCCCGCACCGCGTTTAAATCAGTTCCGACCCCATTCTGTGCCATAACCGACACTCCAGCCATCAATATCCCGACCGCCAACACTCCCCCAACGATGTTTTTCGTAATCATATGGTTAATTTTATTACTTTACGACTCGTTTCATTTTAACTCTCAATCCCCCGCCTGTCCAGAACATCGTGCATGTGATATTATTTGGTTATGCATGAGAATCCTTTTGAAAGCGGCCCGACCGCGCCAGACAATACAGAAGAAAATAAACTATATCAACTGTATTTAAAGCGAGGTGGCAATATTAATAAAGAAGATTGGAAGAGTGCCCTGACGAGAGTCAAGAAGACGACGACCCTTGATCAAACACTGATAACGAACGCAAAAAACTTGGCCAGAATTGCCGGAATTGACTTAGATGAAACTAAGGACACTATCGATTCAAGAATTATCCTATATGGAATACTGCGCAGAGACGTTAGGCCCGAAGGAGTTGAACGCCACCACGATGAAATGGGAGACGAGCACATATTCGCGGAAGCATTGCGGATGCTGGGAGACATTGTATCGCTGAAGAAGCTAATTAAAGCATATGAAGAAAATCCAAGTATGTCTTTTAAATACCCCGAGGAAGAAGTGCATCAAGAGGAAGAAAAAAAGGCTGCGTAAAGCAGCTCTTTTTTATTAGTAGGGCCAGTAGAGACTACTGGAAAACTTTGGTAATTAATATCTACCAGTGTTTTATTCAAATTCCAATAATAACGGGAGATGATCGGATACTTTATCTTGAAGCACCTTAAAATCTTTGATCTTTATACCTTCAGAAACAAAGACATAATCAGCAAATTTTCCTGATTTTGGATACAAACTACTTCGAGTTGAAGAGATCTTGTACTCCTTTACTAAATTAACTAGGTTCTGTCCTAGAATTTCCATACTTCTGGTATTTAAATCAATATTTAAGTCCCCGCAGACTATCTTTTGACCGATATGAGAATCCAAAAAATTCTGAATCAGCTCACATTGACGTAACCTTTCTGGAGTGTCTTTCTTATCGCTATCTTTTTGCCATAAACCATGAATATTCATAATAAGAGTTTCTCTCCCTTTTATTTCAGTTTTTATCCAATGGTACTTGCCGCTTGCAATGGTACCGTCTTGTTTATAGATATCATCCTCACTCCTAAATCCTCCCGATTCTTTTATTTCTAGATTTTTTCTAATAAAAATAACCTGTCCGCACCCAACATTTGGATCTAGAATCTCATCGTGAAAATGAGATTCTCCAGGCGTGCGAAAGATGCTTGGTTTAAAATCGTGAAGAATTTCTTTTATCTCATTAAAAATGTTTACTCTACCACCCCGTTTTGGACTAAATTCAGCTTTTTCTCCAAATAAAATATCCTGAAGACAAAATATATCAACAGAATCCGAATATTCTTTAAAAAACTCTATAAGCGACCCGTGTATTTTACCACCCCAAATATTAAGAGAGATTAATTTCATAAACAAAACTTACGAAAGTTTTCCATTCTCCTTGGCCCCTACTTTTGGAAAACCGATTAATGCTGATTCTGCTTGCTTAATTTGATGTTCCTGAAATTTGCAGCGCCAGCGGGAGTCGGACCCGCCTTGCATGATTGAAAATCATGAGTCCTAACCGATAGACGATGGCGCCGTCAATAATTGCTAAAAATTTTATTCCTTTCTTCAAAACTACTCTTAAGCTGAACCTCTCTTTTTCTAGCCAACTCTCTGTTCTTATACTTCTCTGAATATACCATTATCCATGGTCTATAAAAACTCGTAGACCTTACCTCGCCATTGTTATGTTGCTTCAATCTTTTAGATACATTCGCTGAAATACCTATATAATGTCTGCCGACCTTATTCCTTAATACATATACAGAATATTCCATACGGGTGTCCTAACCGATACCTGCCTGCCGGCAGGCAGGGACGATAGCGCCAAAATAACTTGGTTATTATCGCACAAAATTTGATAAATGACAACAAAAATGCTAAGATTCAGCCTCAATGACTATCTTGGGAATCGAAACATCGTGCGACGAGACGGCCATTGCGGTACTGGATATTAACAGTCCGGAAGATATTACCGTCCGAGCCAATATTGTTTCTTCGCAGATAAAATTACACGCCGAATTCGGCGGCGTCGTCCCCAATCTCGCCGCACGCGAACATGTGAAAAATATCAATCATGTATTTGAAACCGCTCTCAAAACTGCGGGTATTATTGATTTCGCGACAGAAGTTGATCTGATTGCCGTTACCCACGGGCCGGGGCTTGGGCCAGCCTTGCTCGTCGGCATTGCTTTCGCGAAAACTATCGCCATGATCCACAAAAAGCCTCTCATCGGCGTGGACCACATGCGCGGACATGTTTACAGCAATTGGCTACCGGACAAGAATTACGAATTACGAATTACGAATTACGAAAAAACTTTTCCAATTTTGAATTTGATTGTTTCTGGCGGACATACTGAACTGGTGCTCATGAATGATTATGAAAGTTTTAAACTTATCGGGGAGACGATGGACGATGCGGTCGGTGAAGCCTTTGATAAAGTCGCGCGCCTGCTGGGACTTGGTTATCCGGGCGGGCCACAAATTTCAGCAAGAGCTGAAATTTGGAAGCAAGAAGAAAGAAGCAAGAAGAAAGGGATTGAATTCCCGAGGCCGATGATTCATTCGAAAGATTACAACTTTTCTTTTTCGGGTTTGAAAACGGCGGTGCTGTACAAGATACGGGATTTGAAAAAAGAAGGAGTTGAAATTACCGGCGATATTATCAACGAAATCGCCCATGCATTTCAAGAGGCGGCCACCGAGGTACTGATCCAAAAAACCATTCAGGCCGCTAGAGAACACGGTGTTTCTTCAATCTTGCTTTCCGGGGGCGTATCGGCAAACACGCTTTTACGGAATAATCTTCGAACCGCAACCGAAAAAGCTGGGCTCATATTTTCGTGTCCCCCGCTCGCCTATACCGGCGATAACGCGGCCATGATTGCCCTTGCTGGATATTTTGCGTACAAGGAAACTGGCTCCGCCGACCCCGACGCTTCGGTCAGGGCAAGCTGGCAATCCGTCGACATGCAACCCAATCTCGGCTTTCGTGACTAGAATTAAGAAGAAAGAATTACGAATTAAGAGCAAACATTGAGAAAAACGCGCTATAAAGCTATACTCTGATTAACATGGCTGAAGAATTATCGAAGGCATACAACGCCGCCGAAGTCGAGAACAAAATCTACAAACGCTGGGAAGATAGCGGATTTTTTAATCCGGACAACCTGCCCGGTGAACGGACAAGAGTATTCAGTGTCGCTCTCCCCCCGCCCAATGCCACCGGTACTCTCCACTTGGGCCACGCTCTAGAGTACTCTCTTCAAGATGCAGTGGTTCGTTATCATCGAATGAAAGGCGAGAAAGTTCTTTGGGTTCCGGGAACCGATCATGCCGCTATCGCCACCAATACTAAAGTCGAAAAAATTCTCATCAAAGAAGAAGGTAAAAATCGCCACGATATCGGTCGGGAAGCCTTTGTTAAAAAGGTTGAAGATTTTGTAGCAGCTAGCCGAAGCACAATGCAAAAGCAAATTCGCCAGATTGGCGCGTCGTTGGATTGGAGTCGAGAAGCGTTCACTTTTGACGAACCACGCAATCTTGGTGTCCGAACCGCATTTAAAAGAATGTACGATGCCGGCCTGATTTATCGCGGCTTTCGGATCATCAATTGGGATCCGAAAGGCCAAACGACAGTCTCCGACGACGAGGTTCAACACAAACCAGAAAAAGGAATGCTTTATACGTTTAAATACTCCGCCGACTTCCCTATCGAGATCGCGACGACTCGACCGGAAACGAAAGTTGGAGACACGGCCGTGGCTGTTCATCCTGATGATAAACGCTACCAGCAATATATTGGAAAAGATTTTAATGTCGAATTCGCTGGCAAAAAACTACACATAAAAATTATCGCCGATGATTCTATTGACTCGGAGTTTGGCACCGGCGCAGTTGGCGTGACTCCGGCCCACAGCATTATCGACGCGGAGATGGCTCAACGACACAATTTACCGATGGTTCAGGTCATCAATGAGTACGCCCGGATGACCGACCAAGCCGGTCCGTTAGTCGCCGGTCAAAAAGTAAAAGAAGCCCGGGAAACTATTGTGAAGTGGCTCAATGACAATAATCTTCTCACCAAAAAAGATTCTATCGATATTAATATCAGCGTCGCCGATCGCTCTGGCGGAATAATAGAACCTCTACCCAAGCTACAGTGGTTTGTTTCGGTCAATAAAGAATTCTCTATCAAACAATCTTCTATCAATGGTGTCGCGAGCGGTACAACGACAACGCTCAAGGATATTATGAGAAAAAGCGTGGAAAATGGACAAATCAAGATAATGCCCGAACGCGAAGAGAAAAAATATTTTAACTGGATCAACAATCTTCGTGATTGGAATATCAGTCGCCAACTCTGGTATGGCCATCGCGTTCCGGTCTGGTATCTAATTACACACGAATTGGGATCGCTTTCTGCTCAACAGGCAGGAGTATCGGAAGAGAATACTTATTGTGGCATTGAAGCGCCGAAAGGAGAGGGCTGGGTACAAGATGAGGACACGCTCGATACCTGGTTCTCCTCGGCCCTTTGGACATTTTCGACTCTCGGTTGGCCTGATAAAAATGCCCCCGATCTTAAAACCTATCACCCAACTTCGTTCATGAATCCGGGATATGAGATTCTATTTTTCTGGGTGGCTCGCATGATTCTCATGAGCGGGTTTCTGCTCGGAGAAATCCCGTTTAAAACAGTTTATCTTCATGGCATGCTTCGGGATGCCAAGGGACATAAGTTTTCCAAGTCACTCGATAATGGCGTCAATCCCCTCGACATCATCAATCAATACGGAGCCGACGCTTTAAGAATGTCGATGATCGTCGGTATCGGTCCCGGCAATGATGCCAACTTTGACACAAATAAAGTAAAAGCCTACAAACACTTCGGAAATAAGGTCTGGAATATCGCCCGCTTTGTTTTAATGAACGTCCCGGAAACGGAACCCTCTGATAAAGCTGAATTTACCAAGGAAGATTCCGTCCTTATCGACGAACTCAAAAAATTCACCGAAGAAATTACCGGCGACATGGACAATTATCGTCTCTATTTAGCCAGCGAAAAAATCTATCACTATGTTTGGCATACTTTTGCCGACAAAATTATCGAAGAATCAAAACCCAAGCTCGTAAGCGAGAGCCTGGCGGTCAAAGCATCAGCCCAGCGGATGCTTTTGGAAATTCTAACCGTTTCACTCAAGCTTCTTCATCCTTTCATGCCGTTTATCACCGAAGAAATCTACTCTAAACTGCCTATTCCGGACAAACAACTACTCATGGTTGAAAAGTGGCCCGAGTAGTAGAATTACCGAAGCAAAATCCGCTGGCTAGCGGGTTTTGCTGTTACATGTCGGTAATTCACTACTCGGCTTCGCTGTTTTAACATATAATGAAGTGGTGAATTACGCGACCGATGGTTTACTTGTCGCGCTCGGTCTCTTGCCCAGTCTGGTCTGGATGTTTTTCTTTTACCGCCAAGACTGCCATCCGGAACCGAAATATCTCATCACTAAAACATTTTTGATGGGCATTATTATCTCTCCCATCGCCGTCCTTCTCCAGTGGGGATTTTCCCGTATCGGCAACTGGGGGCCGATAGACTATTTCGTCGCCGACGGTTCCCTCTTTTTCCTCTGGGCGGCGTTCGTCGAAGAATTCGTCAAATATTACGCGGTTCGAATTATCGCCCTGACCGATCCGGCTTTTGATGAGCCGATTGACGCCATGATTTACATGATGATGGCCGGCCTCGGCTTCGCGGCGATTGAAAACATCCTTTATCTTTTTACGGCCATCCATAACGGCCTCCAGACGACCCTGATAATCTGGGGCCTGCGGTCGGTGGGCTCGACTCTTCTCCACGCTTTATCGTCCGGCCTCGTCGGTTACTTCCTCGCTCTGTCTTGGTTCTTCCAGCACCACCGCAAAAAGCTGCTCATCATTGGGTTGATGGTGGCGACCCTATTTCACTTCACCTTTAATCTCTTCCTGGCGGCGGCCGACAATCAGCTCCGGGGACTCTTGTTATCGGTCGGACTCCTGTGCGTAATGGCGTTTCTTGTTTTCTTGTTATTTGATAAAATAAAGAGAAGATCCCCAGGCGCCATTCCTCGCCTCACGACAGCCACTGAAAAAGAAATATCAATTACTTAATCGCCTCTATGCAAGACTTTTTCTCCGACAATAACCAGGATTCTGATTATCCTGTCTCGCTGACGGCGAGTAAAAAAGACGTCCAGCCTAAAGACGAGGGCCATTTGACGGTTGATGTTTATCAGACCGAGGATGACATTGTTATCCGCTCGACCATTGCCGGAGCTAAAATTGAAGATATCGATATTCAGACCACTAAGGATACAATCACCATCAAAGGTTTCCGCAAAGCCGAAGAACAGGTTCATGCGGAAGGATTTTTCCATCGCGAACTTTATTGGGGCGCTTTCTCACGAGCGGTAATCTTGCCCGTCGATGTTGACCCTGAAGGCGCCAAAGCCAGCTACAAGAACGGCATTCTGACCGTTCGCCTCCCAAAATTAGAAAAAAGCCGGACCAAAAAGCTTAAAATCTCCGGCTGATTTTTTCCATGTCCCGCTCGCCTCATTTTCGGATTCTTGTTTCCCGGCTCGCTATCGCCGGGGCTATTGTCTTGGTCGCGTTTCCGCTTGGCGTTCTGGCTTATCTCTACACGCTTTCCCCGCCAATATTAGCGCCCGTCAAAAATATTAAAGAACTTCTTGATCGGGCCGCCAGCCACGATACGACGATCCACGTTGGCGACCGGCAGTTTATTATCAAAAAGGGCGAAGTCGCCGGCTGGACCGAATCATACACCCGCGATTATACGGGCGAGAAAGATGTTCGTTTTACTGATGCCCTCAATACCTACATTCTCAAATTGGCTGACGAGACAAACCAGAGCCCGGTCGACGCCAAGTTCACCATCGTCAATGGCACGGCGACGATTCTGGTCCCCGCCCAAAATGGCCTAGAACTTAATGTTCCTACGGCCACGGCCGAACTTCGAAACGGTCTCCTCGCCAACGAATCAGAAATTACTCTTACGCCCGAAATTACGGAACCGGCCATCACGGCGGATAAAATAAACTCCCTGGGCATCAACGATCTCATCGCGACTGGTGAATCAAATTTTACCGGCTCGACTCTGGCTCGGATCCAGAATATAAAAGTCTCCTCAAAAATATACAATGGCTACATCATCAAACCTAATGAAACATTTTCGTTCAATACCGTTCTCGGCGACGTAACCGCCTCTCAAGGCTATGTTCCGGAAAAAGTCATCGTCGGCAATAGTATTCAGTACCAATACGGCGGCGGTATCTGCCAAGTCTCGACCACCCTCTTTCGCGCCGCTATTATGGCCGGCTTCCCGATCGTCGAACGAAAACCCCACGCTTTTCCGGTCCATTACTATGAACCTCAAGGCTTCGACGCCACCATCTACCCGGGCTCCAGCGACTTGAGATTCATCAACGACACCCCCGGCCCAGTGCTCGTCCAGACCCATATCACCGGCAAGAATTTAATCTTTGAAATATACGGCAAGAGCGACGGCCGAGTGGTGACCATGGACGGGCCGTATCAGTACGACCAACAGCCCGACGGCTCCCTCAAAGCCTATTTCACCCGCACCATCCAATTCGCCGACGGCGCCAGCACCAGCCGCCGCTTTGACTCCGTCTATAAATCCCCTCACCTCTTCCCGACGGACCCGAATCCTTATCAATAGTGTGTTTATTGTACCAAGTCCGAACCTATTTTCAAAACAAAGTGAGGTAATGAATGTGGCACGCTCCGAGAATGTGGTGATGTGAAATGTAATCGTACGCTCCACGACGAATTCCGTCACGGCTCAGCATCCGCTCCAGAACACGCTGGGAGCGTGTTCCTCCGCTTCTGCTGTTCCGTTCCGCCCTCGCCTCGCCACCACGCATTCTGTTTTGATTTGGCGGTGATTTTCTCTTTTTTATTTTGTATGGTGGTGGCGGGCGAGGTCGGGTTTCTCCAAAGGAGAAACTGACGGAATTCTTAGTGCCAATTCGGTGGACTCGGTTTTGCCAAACTATTTTTCTGGGGATTTTGATTTGGCAAAACCGAGACTGATTTTTTCGGGAGGAATTCGGATTTGGTTTCCCGCGCGGAGGAGGGGTCTGGGGAGGAATCCGCGCGGGTTTCTGAATTTTTGCAAAACAGCGCTA
>PLYL01000022.1 GCA_003151795.1 Candidatus Yanofskyibacteriota bacterium
GGCAGAACCCCGAAAGAAAAACACCCTTTCCTTTTTCAAAAGAAATTTCACCCCCGCCAAATCAGAAATGCAAGGAGTGTTTTTCTTTCGGGGTTGCCGAGGCTCTGCGAGGCAGTGGCGGGACGATTCATTCTCGCTCAAAAAAAGTTCGAGCAAATGATATAATGACACCACCAAACGAAACATTGTCGGAATTAAGAAAACGGAGCGATTTTGCGGGAGCCAAAATCGCGCTATCATTTTTTTCAAAACCCTTTCCGCCTACGGCGGAAGCCGTGAATTCCCAAAGCTCCCCCCAATTGAAATCATGAAAGAACTCAAACCAAAATATTTTCTCTACGCGAGGAAATCAACAGAGGATGATGACCACCAGATAATGTCTATTGAGGCACAGCTTTTTGAATTGCACGAATATGCGCGTAGAGAAAATCTTGAAATTCTTGAGGAATTTCAAGAGTCGAAAAGCGCAAAGAAACCGGGTCGTGAACTATTTAACGAAATGATGGCCCGCATTGAAAATATGGACGGCGTAGGCATCCTCGCGTGGCATCCAGACCGTCTTGCTCGCAATAGTGTCGACGGCGGGCGCATCATTTACGCAGTAGACACGACCAAAATAGTTTCTTTACGCTTTCCGACATTTTGGTTTGAGCCAACTCCGCAAGGCAAATTTATGTTGCAGGTGGCGTTCGGACAGAGTAAGTATTACAGCGATAATCTAGTTGAAAATATTACGCGTGGTATCCGCCAAAAAGTCCGTCGAGGCGAGTGGTTGGTGCGCGCTCCCTTTGGCTATGTGAATAATCCAAAAACGAGAAATATTGAACCTCACCCGACTAAATCTCGCATTGTGGTGAAAGCGTTTGAAGAATACGCCAAAGGGACGCACACCCTCGGCACTATCGCGGACTTTTTGGCGGATCACGGCGTGAGTACGAAAGGAACGCCACCTGCCAAAGCTTCCGTCGCTCGTATGCTCTCAAATCGTGTCTATCTCGGCTTTACATACCACAAGGGCGAGTATTACGACGGAAGCTTTGCGCCAATTATTTCTCCGACACTGTTTGAAGCAGTCCAAAAAATGCTTGCGAAAAAATCTCGCCCTCGCGTGCAAAAAGTACCGAACCATTTTCCATTTGCACAATTCGCTCGGTGCGGTGAGTGCGGAAGTATGATTACGGCTCAATATGCGACAAATCGTTTTGGTACTAAATATACTTACTATCGCTGTACCAAAAAGAAAGGTGTTTGTCATCAGCCGTATCTATCATCTTCCGCACTCATTTCGCAAGCAAAAAATCTGCTTCAATCAGTGTCGCTTCCTCTTTCAGAAATTGAGAACATGGAAAAGCAAATTGACTTGTGGGACAAAGAGTCAATTTCCGAAAGAGGAAGTGTTGCCCAAAATCTTAAAACCAAACTTTCCGAAACGAAGGAGAAGCTGGACAAACTTGTTTCCATTTATCTTGACGGCGATATTGAACGCGAAATATATTTACAGCGAAAAGACCTTCTCCTTCGTCAGAAAGCAACGTTTGAGGAAAGTTTTAAGGATTTTGGGCAACAGAGAAAAAATTGGGTCGAACCCTTGCGGAGTTTCGTTTTGTCTTTGAGAGAAGCCGTTATTTTGGAAAAAAGCGAAAACTATTTCGCATGGAAAGAGTTTTTCCAAAAAATCGGCTCTAACCCTATTCTCAAAGACAAAACGCTTTCATGCAATTGGGGGGAGCTTTGGGAATTCACGGCTTCCGCCGTAGGCGGAAAGGGTTTTGAAAAAAATGATAGCGCGATTTTGGCTCCCGCAAAATCGCTCCGTTTTCTTAATTCCGACAATGTTTCGTTTGGTGGACCGTACCGGACTTGAACCGGTGACCTCTTCGATGCCATCGAAGCGCTCTACCAGCTGAGCTAACGGCCCATACAGAACAAGCGTATACATACTAGTACACTTTCAATTGTTCTAATGTTCTGATATAATTATATCATGAGAAGACACAGTAATCAAACTATTACTCGCCTAAAGTTTCTGAGAAAAAAGGGGCACAGTATTGAAACACTTGTAAGAGAAATGTCCCTGCCCAAAACAACCATCTGGCACCATATTCACAAAATTAAGCTGGCGGAAAAATATAGAAAAATATTAAAAGCAAACCAAGGAGGAAGTCGGTTAAAAAAAGAGAGGGATTTATTTCGGGCCCAAGAAGAGGCGAAAAAATTACTTGAGACTCCTGATAAATATTTATATGCTACTATCGCTTCTCTTTATTGGGCAGAGGGGAGCAGGGCTAGATGTGAACTCGTAAATACAGATGGGGAAATGATTAAACTTTACTTAAAAATACTTAGAAATTATCTAAAAATTCCAGAGGATAAAATTGAAGCAGTACTAAGGATTTTTTCAAATCACGAAAGAAACGAGTGTTTAGGTTATTGGTCTAATATCACTGGGATACCTAAAAATAAATTTATTATTTTTACAAATGATGGTGGCAATAGGGGTCGAGGTCATGGAATGTGCAGAATAGTTATAAGAAAGGGTGGATACACCTTAAAATTATTTAGAGCTATAATTAACGAGCTTTGCAAATAGATAAATTGTCCCGGTAGCTTAATGGATTAAGCAGCCCCGTCCTAAGGGGAAGACTGCAGGTTCAAGTCCTGCCCGGGACACATACAAAATGCGATTACCGAAAGAAGTACAATCGATTCTCTCAACCCTCAAAGAAGGGGGTTTTGAGGCGTATGTTGTCGGGGGATGTGTCCGTGATCTAATCGTCGGCAATGTGCCCAAAGACTGGGATGTGACGACCAATGCCCCGCCCGAGAAAATTCAGGAACTTTTTCCCGAACACGTCTACGAAAACACGTTCGGCACCGTCGGCGTAAAGACGGGTTCCGCCGACCCAGTGCTCGCGCTGGTAGAAGTTACGCCCTACCGCACCGAAGGCAAGTATAGCGACAAACGCCATCCCGACAATGTAAAATTCGCGGCCAGGCTTGAAGACGACCTCTCGCGCCGCGACTTTACTATCAACGCGCTGGCGATGGATATTGAGGGCAACATTATCGATCCGTTCGAGGGCAAGAAAGACCTCAAAAACAAAATTGTCCGCACGGTCGGCGCGGCCGAACAACGCTTCAACGAAGACGCTCTGCGCCTGCTCCGGGCGATTCGCTTCGCGGCCCAGCTTGGATTTGAGATTGATTTGGAAACACAAACCGCGGTAAAGAAAAATGCCGAGTGGCTCCGCGCGATTTCCAAAGAACGTATCCGCGATGAATTCGTTAAAATTATCGAATCGGATCAGGGCTACGAGGGTATCTTGTTATTGGAGGAACTGGGCCTCATGAAATACATCGTGCCCGAACTGCGAGAGGGTATCGGCATCGACCAGAATCTCCACCACATCTACACAGTCTGGGAACATAATACTCGAGCCATGAAATACGCGGTTGAGAAAAAATATTCTCTGGCTATTCGGCTGGGTGCCTTGTTCCACGACATCGGCAAGCCCCGCACCAAACGCGGCGAGGGGAAGCACGCGACATTCTATGGCCACGAAGTCGTTGGCGCCCGCATGGCGGCCGGCATCATGGATACGTTGAAATTTCCGAAAGATATCGGCGAAAAAATCGTAAAGCTTGTCCGCTATCATATGTTTTACTACAACGTCGACGAAGTCACCGAATCTTCGGTGCGCCGATTGCTAGTCAATGTCGGCCAGGAAAATGTCGAAGACCTGCTCAAAATCCGCGAAGCCGACCGGATTGGTTCGGGCCGGCCCAAAGCCATTCCGTATAAACTCCGCCATCTCAAATACATCATCGACAAAGTTTCGCATGACCCCATCTCGGTCAAAATGCTCAAGGTCAACGGCGAAGACGTCATGGGCAAGCTTGCTTCGGGGCCTGGCGCTAAAATTGGACTGGTCTTGAATTGCTTGCTGGCCGAGGTGCTGGATGACCCGGCCAAGAATACTAAAGAGTATTTGATAGAACGCATCCGCGAACTCGACAAGCAGTCGCCCGAAAATTTAAAAAAGGCCCTGGAAAAAATCGAGCGGGCCCAAGAAGAAGAGGAAAAAGAACGAGCGAAAAAGTACTATGTTTAGTCCTAGTAAAATACTGAGAATCTGATAAAATAGCTCGATACGGGCCGGAGTATGCCAGTCGTACGCACGATTCGGGTTCGTGAAGACCGAGTGCAATTCTCGGCGGCCCGAAGGATTGACGGAAATTTTTAGAGAGAGTACACTTAATTGTAACAAAGATTATTACAAAAAATAATGAGAAACATTATAAATATTTCGTTACCAAAAGAACTTGTGATGTCAGTAAAAAAAGAAGTTAAAAGGGGCAATTTTGCCAGTACAAGCGAATATTTCCGCCATCTTTTGCGCATCCAGAAAGCGGCAAATGAGATCGAGGAAGCGCGTAACGACTGGGAGAATGGCCGTAAGAATTGGAAAGTATTGAAATCGCTTAAGGAATTGATGTAGGCTAATGAAAATCTTTTACCACGCGAACTTCAAACAACAGTTTAAAAAGTTGCATCGCAATATACAGCTCTCGGCGTTGCACAAGGAACAAATTTTCAAAATTGACCCATTTGATAAAAGCCTCGAGACCCACAAACTTCACGGACCGTTTAAAAACTCGTGGGCTTTTTCCGTGAACAACAAGTACAGGATAGCTTTTGATTTTATGGACAATGATTTAGTTCTTTTCTTCGCCATAGGCACCCACGATATTTATAAATAAAGAATATACGGCCATGCGCGTCGCGATTTTTGGGAACAATAAAGCTGAAGCGGAAAATCTGGCCGAGAAGGCCGGCTTCACTTTGGCTGATGACAAGCTGGATTTTGTCGTCAGTTACGGCGGAGATGGCACGTTTATGAAATCAGAGTTCGCGTATCCAGGCGTGCCGAAAATAGTTTTGAAAGATAGCCAAATCTGCAAAGTCTGTTCGGCATTTCCGAACGATGAAGTGCTGGCCAAAGTCCGAGCGGGGAGCTATGAGATTAGACCGCTCATCAAACTTGAAGCCACCGCCAATGGCCGGGCTATCACCGCCATGAACGATATCATCGTCCATAACTCCGACCCGCGCCATGGCATCCGGTATCAAATTTGGTCAGATGGCCGTCAATTCGGCGATACCATCATCGGCGACGGCGTCGTCGTGGCCACGCCGTTCGGTTCCACGGCCTACTACCGAAGCATCACCGACAGCTTCTTTGAAACCGGCCTCGGCTTGGCCTTCAACAACAGCACCGAGCAGATGGACCATGTCGTCCTTGATGACCAGAAGACTATCAAGATTAAAATCACCCGCGGTATGGTCGGTGTCTACGCCGATAATCAGGAAGAACATTTAAACCTAAAAGAAGATGACGAAGTGGTAATTAAAAAATCAGCTTCGGTCGCACAGTGGGTAATAGTGAAATAGCTTAATAATTGGGCCTGTCGTAAAGTGGTATTATACGACATTCGTTCACCCGCCCAAACTTTCCCCTGGGCCCATAGCTCAGCTGGTAGAGCGCGTCATTCGCATTGACGAGGCCGCCGGTTCGAATCCGGCTGGGTCCACAGGAAAGTTTAGGCGGGCAAGTTGCCGGGTCGGGAGTCCGATTCTCCCCAGGTCCACCAGAGAGGAAATTGCAAGTTTTTGGGCATAGGGCCGCCGCAGGCGGCCACCAAATCGTAAGGAATTTTGGGCGAAAAAAGCAGTTGGCGATTCTGCAAAATGCAGTTCGAGCCGATATTTTTAAGAAATGTTGTCATTTCCGATTTGTTTTCAAATTCAAGCAGTTTAGAGGCTTGATTCAAGGACAAAACAAACTCACGAGCCGGTTCGAGCCAAGATAATCCTATTTGTTCAAAATCCGTAATTTTCTCGCCAAGCCCTACCTTTTGGATAACAAGGATTTCCTTTCTTACTTTGTAGTCATCGGCAGAAATGACCTCGTTAAGATATACGTCAAGAAGTTTTTGGAGTTTGGCCTCAATCTTGGTTAATTCTGTTTTGAAATTTTGAACAGTAGTTTTAGCTTCCTCTTTTGCTCGGCTTTCATCTTTTTCTAGCTCGGCTAAAACTTTCTTGGTGTCTTGGCTTGACAAAGAAACTTTTTGAAGAAACGACTTAACTTGTTTATATAGTTCTTCATCTCGCAAAAAATACTTTTCTTGGCACGGCCCTTTCTTTTTCGTGCACCGATAGTAAATATATTCTCTACCGCTTGGCTTGATTTTCTTTTCGGCTGTTATAGCTGCAGAACAAGGACATTTCATTAAGCCAAGAAAAGCAAAATTATGTTTCTTAATTTTTTGCGATTTTCCTTTTTCTCGCATGATCTCTTGTACTCTATCAAAAAGTTTCTTTGAAATAAGCGGCTCGTGAGTTCCTTGGAAAATTTCTCCTTTGTATTTCATCAGCCCTATATAAAAAACATTTTGGAGTATTTTAGGGACTTGCGAGATATACATACCTTTATCCAAATTGCTTTTGGTACTTACTCGCATATACCACTCGGCTAATTCTCGGAGGTTGTAATTTCCAGTGGCATAAAGCTCAAAAAGTTTTTTTACTTTGCGGGCTTTTTCTGTATTAACATCAATCCCGCGTGTCTTTGGATTATTGAGATAGCCGAGCGGTGCTTTGCTAGGCCAAACTCCGTTTCTCACTTTTTGTCTCATCCCACGAGTTACATTTTCACGTAGGGCGTCCACATAATATTTTGATTGGCCAAAAGCAATTTGGAGCATAAAAAGTCCTTGTGGCGTTGGTTCAAACCAAAATGTTGGAAATTTCAACGCTTTAATCAAGCCGCGATCTATCATGTGAATTATTCTTCCGCCATCTACGGAATTACGAGCAAGACGGTCGGGATTCCACGAAAGTATGCCGTCCGCTTTTCCTCTCTCAATCAATGCCAACATTTCTGCGAATTTAATTCGCCCAGGTTCTTTGGCAGTTTTTGCCTCTTGAAGAGAGGCGACGATTTCAAGTTTTTCTTTGGCGGCAAATTCTTTTAACTCAAAGATTTGGGCCTCAATACTCAAAATTTGTCTATCGTCATCTTCGGTGCTCTTGCGAGCGTAAAGTATATATTTCATATGGTTTTGATTAAAAATTTTCTTTTCCCAAAATGCAGAATCGCCAACTGCTTTTTTCGCCCAAAATTCCTTACGATTTGGTGGCCGCCTGCGGCGGCCCTATGCCCAAAAACTTGCAATTTCCTCTCTGGTGGTCTATTCTTAAAGTAGTTCGGACGCATTTCGCCGCCAAGGGCGGCGGGGATCTGGCCAAAAATTCCGAACCGAAATTCTGAACTTAAAAACTGCCAAAGAACCTGATAAAAATATCGGCTCGGACCGCATTTTAATTTTGGGAAAAGAAAATTTTTAATCATTTATTATTAAATCATTAAGCATATAATTTTTATGTCTAACGAAGAATACAAACCAATACCCAAGGAGGTTACAGGCGCAGAAACATCTATGCCTGCTGAGCATAGTGAGGCAAGAAGCAAAGATTACAAAACATACGACATTCCAAGACTCACACTAGATTTAACCAACGAACTTGAAACCAAGCTTATTGTCCCACTTGAAGAAGCTCGTCAAGTCAAGGCTGCTTTAGAATCACTCGAAGATCTTGCGAAGCGTGTTCCAATTAGAATCATCAAAAGTTCTTTTTCTGGCGGTAGTGGTCGTGCAGATCCTCATAACGAAGGTCCCGGCCCGTGGGCTCCTGAAACAGCAATTAGATACTTGGAATTAGAAGGTCCAGAAGTTGGATCCCTCAACGAACTTGCATCATCTCTTCGCTATCTAATTGTGGATTTTAACACCGCGAGGAAAGCTGCTGTATCAATTAAACAACAAGGTGGATCAGGGAAGAAGGCTTTTATTATGATACCTAATTCTGAAGAGAATGGCCTCTATGTAAATCTACATAAGGCCATAGATAAGAAGGGTATAATCGACCACTTTGAACCAATAGCACAAGCCAAACTGGATAATGTCACTCAGGAGTGGATTCCACGACTTAGGTCTAATATAAAGAGTACTTTCTTAAAGGCAGTGGAGATTCTTCGAGAATCCGCTGCAAATCCATCAAGTTGGTCGGATTCGAGTGACCCCTCAACATTCCCCAAGGATCGTCCTGAAACTCTCTTGAGTTTAGCAAAGGAAATTGAGGAAATGGAAAGACATATAAACTGAGTCTGGGGCCTTAGAGTTCAAATAAGAAGAGAATTTGCCGCCAAAGAAAAACTTGAAATTGTCAAAGTTCAGAATTTCGGTTCGGAATTTTTGGCCAGATCCCCGCCGCCCTTGGCGGCGAAATGCGTCCGAACTACTTTAAGAATAGACCACAACGTTGTCAACATAATTCATTGGAAGTGGATAAGTGTCTAGTGAAAATAGAGATCCCTAAATTAGGCCTTGTTTTTCCTTAGTTTTTAATGCTTAAATATCTCTATATGCGACAGGAAAGCTAGCGTATATATCGGGGTCGTTCCATGTTCAGTCCAACAGTGCACGGCAGATTCTACGCGAACACGGAATTTCCTACGGTGACAACATTCGATCAATCGTGCGCGCAGTCGTCGAAGACATCATCGGCCGAGGCTGGTCGGTGGTACTCGACGGCATGATGTTGGGGGAAGACGAACGTATGATCGTGCGCAACCTCGCCACCAAGTACAACGCCCTGTTCTCTTTCAACGCCATGATCTGCGATCCAAACCTGGCCGAAGAACGAGCGAGGAAACGATATGCGGACGGCAAGGAGTCAAGCTTTGAAGATTGGCGAGCCAGTGATCCGGAACAGTATTTCAAGGACATCCACAGCCGCACCAAGCTCGTGGAAGAACTGCTCGCCAAAATCCCGACTGATCCGCTGGAACGGATCGGGATGATCGACAACAACGCCGGCGAGCAAGATCTGGTCAACTGGCTGCACCCGATCTGGAGAAACATTGCCAACCGACTGTAAACCCAGAACTCCAAAATGGGGTCCGCCACGGACCCCATTTTTTCTTTGGTTGAAATAGGCTAAAATACAGGACACATGTCAGCGACCAATCCAATCCTCAAAGGACTGAATGACAAACAGCAGGAAGCCGTCAAGACGATTGACGGCGCGGTTTTGGTTATCTCGGGGCCGGGTTCGGGCAAGACCAAATGCTTGACCCATCGAGTGGCCTGGATGATTTCTAAAGGCATCGAGCCGAGGAATATCCTGGCAATAACTTTTACTAACAAATCCGCCAATGAAATGAGAGAACGGATTAGAAAATTGCTCGGGTTAAATAAACTCGGTAATGAGAACTGGGAACTCAAAACGTCTTCAAATCTACCAACCATCGGAACATTTCATGCTATTGGGTTACGAATTTTAAGAAGAGAGATTCCCATACTCGGCTACAAATCTAATTTCAATATCTGCGATTCGGATGAACAGCTTTCGATGATGAAACGCATAATGGGCAACCTCGAAATCGATCCGAAGCGCTACAATCCCCGAAGCATGCTGGGCAAGATTTCCAAACTCAAAACCGCTTTAGTCTGGCCCGATGACTATGAGCCCCACGAATACATGGAAAAATTGGTGGCGAAACTCTATGGCCACTACCAGAACGGGCTCAAAGAAATGAATGCGTTGGATTTCGATGATTTGATTGTTCTCACAGTTAAAATATTCAAAGAAAATCCCAAAATCCTAGAAAAATACCAGGAATGGTGGAAGTACATCATGGTGGATGAGTATCAGGACACCAGTCATGACCAGTACCAATTCGTCCAGCTCCTGGCGGGCAAATACAAAAACATTTTCGCCATCGGCGACGATGCCCAATCCATTTATGCTTTTCGGGAAGCCGATATCAGGAATATTTTAAATTTCCAAAAAGATTATCCCGAGGCCCAGGTCATCATGCTCGAGCAAAATTACCGCTCGACCCAGACGATTCTCGCGGCCGCCCAGAATATTATCTCCAATAACAAAAACCAGTTCCCAAAAACTTTATGGACCGACAACGCGGCAGGAGAGAAGATAGTGGTCAAAGAAACCCTCAATGAACGGACCGAGGCCAATTTCATCGTCACCCAAATCGTAAAGTACATGCGCAAAGGCTACGGCTTGAATTCGTTTACGATTCTGTACCGCACCCACGCCCAATCCCGCTCGATGGAAGAAGCGCTCATCAGCCACGGCTTGCCGTATCAGATTGTCGGCGGGTTGAAATTCTACGAGCGCCGAGAAATCAAAGACATCATGGCGTATTTGAAATTAATCCATAACCCGATGGATATTTTAAGTTTGGAACGCATTTACAACGTGCCGGCGCGCGGCATCGGTGATACGACCTACCAAAAGATTCTGGCCGTCGGCAATCCCAATTTGTTTGAAAGTTTAGCGAGTTTGATTGATAAGGAAGGAGCGACCAAAAAAGCCAACGCTTTAAAATCATTTCACAATCTCCTGACTGACTTAAAAAAATTCGCCGACAATAACACGCTCACCAAAACCATGAAACGGATTGTCGAGGCCGTCGGCTATGAACAATACATCCGCGCCCAAGCCCTGGCCAAAGGCGCCAAGGCCGAAGAAGTCGAATCCCGCATCGAAAACATCGCCGAGTTATTTACCGTCGCCAAAGGCTATGATGTCCTTGACCCTGAAGCGGGACGCGGTAAGTTCCTGGAAGAAATCGCGTTGCTTCAACAGGCCGACGCCATCAAAGACAACGCCATTCGTATTACCCTGATGACCATGCATTCGTCCAAGGGTCTGGAGTTTCCGATTGTCTTTATCATCGGCATGGAAGAAGGCCTCTTCCCGCACGCTCGCACGCTCTACGCGCCCCACGAGATGGAAGAAGAGCGCCGTCTCTGCTATGTTGGGATTACGCGGGCCAAGGAACGCCTGATTTTGACTCATGCCAAATACCGCAACATTTTTGGTACGACCGAGGTTAATTTGCCGTCGCGTTTTCTGCACGAGATACCGGCGGAGTTACTAGATAGACAAGTGTCTGATCCGAATAATGAGTATGAGGATGTGGTTGAATATTAGTTAGTTTTCAGTTATCATTTTCCAGTTTCCAATAAGTTCTCAATGGATCAAAGACCAAACAAATACCCCTTAGAAAATCGCACCGCTGAATTTTCACGGCGTATTATCCAGTTTTGCAAATCTTTGAAACAGGATTCTGTATCGCGTCCCATAATAGATCAGCTCATGCGGTCTGGCACAAGTATTGGCGCTAATTACATGGAAGCAAACAATGCCAGTTCCAAGAAAGACTTTCGAAATAAGATCTTCATTTGTAAAAAAGAGGCGCAAGAAACAAAGTACTGGCTCGCTATGTCCAAAGAAATTATTGCAACAGAAGAAGTTAAGTCTTTATCGCAAGAAGCCCAAGAGCTTACCATGATATTCCAAAGCATAGTATCAAAAATTGATAAATGAAAATTGCTGCGAAAAAAAGTTTGGGGCAAAACTTTTTAATAAATCAGGGGATAATAGATAAGATCATTAAAGCCGGAGAAATTTATCCGGAAGACATTATTATCGAGGTTGGTCCTGGTACGGGTAATTTGACCAGAACATTGATTGAAACAGGTGCTAGAGTTATTGCAATTGAGAAGGATCACCGACTAATTGAAGACTTGGAAGCAGAGTTTAGTGCTGTGCAAATTGAAATCGTGGAAGCAGACGTTTTAGAACTGAAAACTGAAACACTTATTGAAAACTGGGAACTGAGAAATGGAAACTACAAGATAATTGCCAACTTGCCGTACTACATCACCTCGCATTTTATCCGCACCGTTTTTGAAGAATGGCCGCAACCATTGCACATGGTCCTGATGGTTCAGAAAGAAGTGGCCAAGCGAATCCTGGCCAAACCGCCGGAGATGAATCTGCTCGCGCTCTCGGTGCAGTACTATGCCCAGCCGGAAATTATCACCCAGGTCAGCCGCGGCAGTTTTCGGCCCATACCGACCGTGGATTCGGCGGTGATTCGGCTCACACCGAGAACCGAATATTCTTTGCCGGTGGAAAAAGAAGCTCTATTTTTCTCAATTCTCAAATCGGCTTTCGGCGGAAAAAGAAAACAGCTCATCAATACGCTCCCGCCAATCATCGGCAAAAACAAGCAGGGGACGGCCGAGCTCCTGGCTCAAATCGGCCTCACCCCCCAAACCCGCCCCGAAACTGTCGATCTGGCTCACTGGCTCATTCTGGTGAATAGCCTATAATTCAGGCAGGTATGGGCCAAGTTAGAACCATTATCAAAAGGTTATCGGAGACAAAGCTAACTGAATTTTGGCCTGGTTTTGTTTTTGGATTAGTCTACTTTGGCTATATATTTTGGTGGTTCTGGTCTCTATATCCGCTGGACACACTTGGGGTTTCTAGTAAATTTTTATCGTTCATTCTTGTTTGTGCGACATTTTCAATCAGCATAATTGGTATGGCCTTTTTTTGGGGACTTTTTTCATTTTTTAGCATTAAAATTTTACCTAAACAACAATACCAATACCTCGCACCATGGTATCTGGCGAGTATGTTTGTTCTTATTGAATATGCTCGGGCATGGGGTTTTGGCATACTCTGGCTTGGCAGTGGAAGTCTTCTGGGTCCGCACTGGACCATTGGTAACCCGGCTTATTTCTTCGGCACTTCTCCGATACTACTTGGGACCGCGTCAATTTGGGGAATCTATGGCATCGATTTTATAATAGTTTTTATCATTAGCGCGATTTGCACCCTGGTATATTTCAAAAAAAGAAAGACTAGATTCATAGTGGCAGGAGAAATCATTCTTGTTATAGGAGTAATCGCTCTCACGCATCTGCTGACAATCAAACCACCGCAAGAACAAGCAGGGGTGACATTTTCCGTAATCCAGACCGAAAACCAAACAAAGATTTATTATACACCGGGCGAAATACTGACAGACTTTAGCCAAAAAAATGCGATGCTCAAAAGCGCCACTAATAAATCGGATCTTATTATTTTCCCAGAAGGAGCTGATTTTTCACAAACGTTAACTGACTTTCTATCTCCAGCAGCAGTTCAAAAATATTTCAACAATCTAGCTCCTGAGAATAGGCTCATAATAGACAGTGATGCCATCATGGAATCTTCTGAATTAAAATCAAAAGTTATTTTTATCGATTCAAAACAAGGGATTGTTGGGTTTTATGACAAACAATTATTAACTCCGGCTGGGGAATTTATTCCCTACTTACTTAAGTTTCCATTTTTGATAATCGGACACATATCGGGGAAGAGTCCGGAAGTGGCGACCGAATTCACGAAGGGATCGGGAACCGATATTATAACCTATCAAGACAACACCTTTAAGATTCTCGTTTGTTCGGAAATCATCTCTCCGCTTATTTCTCGAACCGGATCATTCGGCTTCATGATTAATATCGACAGTCTAGGCATATTCAAAGGGGACAGTAGGATGAACAGCGAACTCTTGTCAAGTGCCCGGTTCCGAGCTGCTGAAAACGGTAAATACCTCATTATGGCGTCAAATTATGGCCAATCTTACCTTATTAATTCCGCTGGTAGTATTACTGATTCAACTAGTTCGTCTGGTTATCAGATATTAACAGGAACGATTGTGCCCAATAAAACCCGTACGTGGTACAATAGGTTAGGAGATTGGCCAATTTTGTTATTATCAGTCCTGTTCTTTAGTCTTGGTCTAATCTCAAAAAAATGCCCAGGAAAATCAAGATTGTTCTAACTCTCGTGGCCATAGTCGCCGTATTTTCGGTTTATGAACTAGCCCACTATGTTCACCTCGCAGCAAACGGGGAAAGTGCGGCCATTTTGAATTCTACAAATCTTCAAGATACTCAAAATTGTCCGACGTGCGACCCTAATCATGATGGCCTGACCAACGCTCAGGATATTATCTGGGGGATAGACCCGCTCGGACCAAACAAAAACAGCCAAGGATATGTGTATGGCGAAGAGGTTGCAGCTGGACGTAATCCGATCACTGGAGAGCTTTTACCGACAATCGACAGCTCTTCTTCGGCTAACATTACTGATGGATTAAGCACATTGATGACTTCAGGGATGTACGCCGGTGCTCTGGATCCGAGCAATCCGACCGCCTACAACAACGCGCTTGCCGATATCAGTTCGACCGTACTGGATAACGGCGCACAAGCTCTCGATCCGAGTACGCTTCAACTGGATTCCGCAATCACTTCGTCAGACTCAAAGGCAGACCAAGAGAAATACGTAAACGCCATCGGATCCATAATCGAAAGTGATCTATGGGGCGAGATGGTTAATGAACCTACACAAGTTGCGGCCCAAGTTATTACTCTCACAAATCAACCCGCTGATACCGACGCTCAAAATTTCTTCCAAACTAAGGCGGACTATTATCATAATGTACTCGTAAAAATTAACTCAACGCCGGTGCCGCCGTCTTGGAACGATATCCATCAAAAACTATTAACAGCCATCAAGGGCTTGGAAATTGATCACCAAGCACTGGGACAAATAGGGAATGATCCCATGAAAGGAATGATTGCCATGAGTAACCTTGTTTCGGTTTATCAAAACATACCTCCAATACTTGTCAGCATTGCCCAGAAGATAAACGACGGCCACCTTAATCCGCCAAATAGCCAATTGTGGAGTTTGATTAATTCATTAACCAATGGACTTTAGAAAAAAGATTATCTCAATAATCCTTGTAGCAATCCTACTAGAAGCTTGTTTTACTCCATTTGCTAATGCCACCGATTGGGCAACGGCCGCGGAATGGGCGGCGAACACAGCACTAAAAGCGGCGGCGCAGGCTGTTTATAGAAATGTAACTAACCAGATTATCAGTAAAATCCAAACCGCTGGTGAAAACGGGAAACCTGCGTTCGTTCAAAATTGGATTAGTTACTTAACCCAATCACAATACAAAGGAGAGGGTATTTTTCGAGCGGAATTAAGCACTGCCCATCTGTGCGACTATCTGTCCACAGATATCAAAAAAACTTTCGGCGTAGACCCGAACGCTAAGACGCCTCTCGCAGGGCAGAACACCCGTACTGATTCCTCTCAGCCATTTAACCTCCAAGCAAATTGTACTATGCCCGCCGGCTTCACTCCGCAAAAATACCAGCAGGATTTTGCCGGCAACGGCGGCTGGGATACTTTCTCGCGGATGCTCGAACCGCAGAATAATTCTATGGGCCTCATGGCTCTTTCGCAAGATGAAATGACAAAACAAAGAAGTCTCGCAGAATCGGCAGCTACTGACGAAGCGAATGGGACTGGATTCACTGGAGCCAAAGGTGCCTGCAAACTTCAGGGACCGGGAGGAATTTGTCTCATATCTGGAGACATCTTAACTCCCGGTTCAATTTTAGATCAAGGAACTGCTAATGCGCTCAATGGAAGTATTGGATTTCTTACCACCGCAGATGCGGCTTCCGGAGCAATTGCCGCACTAGTAAATTTTGCCACGGACAAATTATTTAATTTAAGTGCATCAACCACATCAAATTCCAGTACAAGCGACGTCCAAACAACTAATAACTCTTACAATCAAGAGTTTTGTACCGCTAAAGACGATATGTCTCTTGAAGCGAAGACTTACATTTCGAAGACTTTTCCCCAAGCATACAAAAATTTCCCACCTGGAGGGGGCAGTTCCCTTAGTTTTCTTCCAGGCCATAGTAACGGCACCGGGAGCTATTGTCAGAGCTTAAATGATAGCAATAATCCCGCCCCTTATACTCGTTGCGTAGTGAGTTGTGAGAAAGCTGTCAGCAGTGTGCCTAATAATGTGGAGGTATCATCTCCTCCTCCAATAGCATCAACCGCACCACCAGAAAAATCGTGGGCGTGCACGCAGTTGGTGACGGACGAACCGAATTTTATGCTTCCTTTATTACAAGCGATACCAGCTATGAACCCGATTACCATACCGGCTTCCCAAATCTATCAGGACGCGGTGCAAAGTGTGGTAAGTCAGGCTAATGCTAAATTTGGGGCGCAAACAACTGCCCTGGGTGAAACCACGGACGGAACCGCGGTCCTCTATTATCCTAATAATGGCACTATCGGGGCGCCGGAGTTCTATCTGGCCGGACCGATACCCGGGCGGACAGTTTCACCACAAACGGGCCTCCCGTGGGATGTTGTCGTCCGCTGTACTCGTTAAATTAATTTGCGCCCGACATGCAACTTAAACAAAGACAAAAAATAATTAGCATTGTGGCCCTCGTAGGACTCGTGTCTTTCTTTTTGCCCACTTATTTTGCCCATGCCTCCTTGTGGGATTATTTAACACCAAGTGGCCTTATAACAACCCTCCTCCAACAAGCTTTTGTTGGGATTAATGGCCTAACGGCAGTTACCGCCAATGCCTTATCTCTGGCCGTCGTCGTCCGCGCGGGCGGAAGTATTCCAGTCGTGGCGACAACTTGGAAAATCCTTAGGGATTTCGCCAACATGTTCTTCATCATCATGCTTATTTATATGGCCTTCGCGACCATCTTTGATCATGGAAAATATACTTTCAAAGATATGATTGTCCGATTTGTGATTGTCGCGGTTTTAATAAACTTCAGTTTGGTTATCGGCAATATGGTCATTGATGCCAGCCAGGTCTTGGCCAATATTTTCCTGGGCAGTATTGGTAATGTGGGTAATAGGATTGGTTCACTCCTCAATCCATCCGTGCTGTTTAATGCCGCGAGCGGGGGCGGAATAGATTTTGGCACCGGCGCCAGCGCCGCTTCAATAACATCTCTGCTCTTCGCCATCATCTTGGCTCTGATTTTTCTCTTCAGCTTGCTGGTGGCGACGGTATTCTCAATTGTCCGCATACCAATCATCTGGGGGTTGCTCATTGTCTCGCCGATTGCCTGGATGAGTCATATCCTCCCGGGAACCAACAAGTGGTGGAGTAAATGGTGGAGTATGTTTTTCGGCTGGAATTTGTTCCTGCCGGTCTATTTATTTTTTATGTATCTGGGTCTAACCTTCCTCGCCCAGCGCAACCAGATTATAAACGCAGTCATCCAATCTAACAATAGCGGCGTCAATCCGGCCAATCTTGGCCTGATAAATGGCCTGGCTAACGGCCTTAGCACAAATCTCACCTTCAATCTTCTATTTTTCTATCTTTTCGCCGCTTTCGTCATGGTCGGGGGAACCTGGGCCGCCAAAGCAACCACCAGTTTGATGGGTTCTGGTTTTGATAAAGGCCTTGGCTGGGCAAAGAGTTTTGTTAAACGTGTCCCGTTGCCATACGTCGGCAACTTACAGGCTGGAGAAACCGCGGCCAAAGCGCGCTATGGACAATTCCAGCAAGAAGGATTTAAGCAAGGTGGCTTTATTAACAAATGGACTGGTGGCGCGGCAAATAAAGTTTTTGGCGGTGCCGACGCCCAGACTCGCGCCGATGCAAAAGCTGGAGCCAGATTTGGTGTTGAAGGTGCACTGGAAAAGGGTATCGATATGGAAAAGAAAAGACAAAAACCTTTTACCAATAACATTGAGGAGCTTAAAAAACTTGCCAATACAGGTTCCACCCAACAGAAAATCGCCGCACGCATGCGTCTTACCGACTTGGGGGCTTTGGATCCCGCTAGAATAGAAGAAACCTACAGCTGGTTAGGGGGAGATAGAAGCGAAGCGGCAAATAAGTATTTGGGTGGTATTGATTTCACCAAGCTTTCTGATAAAGACCGCGAACGTCTCGAGAAGTCGACCAAAATAACCGATATTGAAATTCGCAAAAAGATCATCACTGCCATGATTGAGAAAGACAAACTTTCCAAAGATAGAATTGAAGAATTAATAAGAAGCATTGCTATTAACGAGGGGGGTCAAATGCTCAACATGGGTCAGCTGAAAGATATTCTTGATAAGGGAAACAAGAAAAACATGCTTGCGGTCGCTAAGGTGAAGTCTGAGATGGGCTTTGAAAGAGACCCATACGAAAAAGTACTTCAGGATTCACTCAAAAAAATGACCGACGATCAAATATTAGAAACAATGAACGAGTTCAATCTGGCCCCAGGTGCTTCCAATGAATTTACTGAAGCAATGGAAAAGGTCTTTGAAAAGAATCCTAAGCGCCTAGAATCTCTAGCCGCAAAAGCTGCCGGCGATACCGCCGCGCGACTAGATGAGTTGGCGAAAGACGCCAAAAGTAAAATAAATGCACCAAAGATTGATAAGGAAGTTAAGAAAAGAGAAAAAGCAGTAGATAGTATACAGGCCGCAGCTACGAAATTAGACCAGATTGAAAAACAGATTCGCGGCATGCAAGGCCAGATTGCACTCAACCCGAGTCCAAGTAGCGATGCCAACAAGAGATTCAGAGTAATAATATCCGATCTTGAAAAACAGCGTGATGCCAAAAATAACGATGTAAAGTCTCTTAACGAAAAGGTTGAAAAAATAGGTGAAAAAATTGAAGACGTAACCACTGGTACCCCCACCACACCATGATTTCTTACGAACAATACATAGACTACAGCCCATACTTTGCCCAAATTGATATTGAGGCTCCATCAAGCCGAGCTGAATTTTTGGAATTGTTTAATAAAACACCACAGTTAATCAAAAATTGGGTTACATCAACAGAAACAGCCGAACTTTTACTTAACATGGGTATATCATTCAAGCTAGATGAATATGATACTGAAGCTATCGCATATGTTATCAGGCAGATTGTAGTGGGGGAAATACCGCTAATCGAAGCACCAGATACCATCGCCCAAGAAATAAAAATTTCTCCCAACACGGCACGAGAAATTTTAGGCGCATGCCTTCGAGATATATTGACTCCTGTGCTCGAGGAAGTGAAAAAAATACAAGCCGCACGATTTCCAAATATTACTCCTCAAACAAAGAATCAAAACATGGCAAATCTACAAAAATCTTTTGCTCCATCTGCTGATGTGAACCCATCAAACATTGTCGATCTGCGCACTAAGTAAAACTAAAAAGAGCTCTGTCATCGGGACAGAGCTCTGAGTGCCACCTCCTGGTTGGCCCTTGTTTGAGTTTCTTTTTCGGCCAGTCGAGCGGTCTTACTGGCTACTTCGGCGGCATCGAACTCGGCGACTAGGCAATCAGCCATTTCGGTCAAGCGTCGGTGCATCATCGGAATCGACCTACAGGGCTTCCACCCCAAGTTGATGCCGAAAACCCTCGAGAAGTTGAAGAGGACTTCATCTTCATATTCACAGATCTTGACTGTGTCCTTGGGTGGATGTTGGGCATGCTTGAACTTGCCTTCTACCACCTTGCCGTCACGATAGAATTTCACCTCGGCCGTCACTCGAGAAATGTCTTCCTGTCGAGTTACGAGAACAACTCCCCGGAAAACACCTTCGGGTACCTGCAGCAGGGTAGTGCATTCTACCGAATCGCGAAAGAACATTTTTCCGATCCGTTTCGACTTCCAGGCAGCCCCCTGCCGAGCTAGCTGATCAAAACACTGAAACAACTCCATATCATCCTCCACGCTTAACTACGCCTTTAATCATACTCTAAATTACCACAAAAGTCAAGATGTTGACTAAGTGGGCTTAAGTTGGGGCTTATTTTGCTATACTTAATCCATGAGATTCCAACTGCCCCAATTCATCGAGACGGAGATAAAGATTATCGGGCCGTTCACGCTCAAGCAATTCTTGTGGGTCGCTGCGGGAGCGGTGTTTATATTTTTGGATTTCAGCTTATTCACCGGTCTCATCGCCATTGTCATTGCTGTTCCGATTATCGGCATTGCCGGAGCGTTCGCGTTCTTGAGAATCGACGACATGCCGTTAATTAACTACTTCGCCAACATGCTTTCGTTCTCCTTCGGCAGTAAGAAGTATCTATACCGAGACGAACAACAAATGAGCAATGAGCAGGGACCAATGAACATACGCAAATGAGTAACCTACTTTTCAATGGTACAATTAAAGACGTGCGGTGTTCATTGTTCATTGTTCACTATAATTCCTATGGCTACTAAATCAACCAAAGATCTTGTTTCAATCGCGGACATTAAAGACAGCATCGTCTTGCTTAAGAACGGCTCCCTGCGTGCCGTCATCGAAGTTTCGGCGGTTAATTTTGAATTGCGCTCCGAAGAAGAGCAGACCGGCATCCTCCAAAATTTTCAAAGATTTTTAAACTCGATTGATTTTCCGTTGCAGATGATTGTCAATTCCCGCCAACTGAATATGGATGAATACTTGAAAAAAGTCGATGCCGTCGCCGAATCCGCCACCAATGAACTCCTCAAAATCCAAGCCATTGAATACAGCAAATTCGTCAAAGAATTGCTCGAACTCTCCAACATCATGACCAAGCATTTTTATGTCGTCTTGCCGTTCTATGTCTACGAAACACCGACCAAGACCGGGCTTTTGGAAACCGCCAAAGGCTTGTTCAGCAAATCGCAAACGGTTGTCCAAATTAAACCCGAACAGCTCGAAACATACCGGACTCAACTAATGCAACGGGCGGAATTGATTCTCGACGGCCTAATTGGCATCGGCTTGAAAGCTCGAATGATGGAAGGCCAGGAAATAAACAATTTATATTACAGTTTGTATAATCCCGGCGAAAAGATGACCGTCAATGCGCCCGATAAATTGCCCGCCTAAATATGGCTGATAATCTCACCCAACAACCCCAGACTCTGCCTGAAACGCTCGCCCCGGCGGCGATGTCGGTGTCTTCGAATTATATCCAAATCGGGCCGAAATTCGCTCGGACGATTTTTCTGGCCACCTATCCGCGCTATTTAAACACCAATTGGCTTTCGCCGATTATTAACCTCGACCGCGCTTTTGACGCGGCAATATTTGTCCATCCTAAGAGTACTTCCACCATGCTCAAGCAGCTGCGCGACCAGCTCGCGCGCTTGCAGGCTCAAGCCATGGAAGAAGCCTCCAAAGGCAAAGTCCGCGACCCGATTCTGGAAACGGCCATGGGCGACATTGAAGCCTTGCGCGATAAGCTCCAGCAGGGGACCGATAAATTCTTCGAGCTCGGCGTCTATATCACGATTTATGAAAGCAGCGTCAAAGAACTCGACGATACCGAGATTAAGATTAAAGGTTTACTGGAATACCAGCTGATTTTTGCCAAGCCGGCGACGTTCCGCATGATGGAAGGTTTTAATTCCACGCTCCCCACGGACGATGACCGCCTCAATGTCCACACTTCTCTCAACACCGAGCCTTTATCCTCGCTCTTCCCGTTTATTTCTTTTGACCTCACTTCCAACTCCGGCATTCTCTACGGCATCAACACCCACAACAACTCGCTGGTTTTGTTCGACCGGTTCAAACTCGAAAACTACAATTCGGTCGTCTTCGGCAAGTCCGGCGGAGGCAAAAGCTATACCATTAAACTCGAGATTCTGCGCAGCCTCGTCTTTGGGACCCAGGTTTTAATCATCGACCCTGAAGACGAATACAAATATCTGGCCGATACCGTCGGCGGTTCGCCCGTTAAAATATCCATTAATTCCGACCAGCATATCAATCCGTTTGATTTGCCCGCCCCCAAAGAGGGGGAACTGGGCGCCGACATCTTCCGCTCCCACATTCTCGATCTTTCCGGTCTGATGAAATTGATTTTAGGCACGCTCACGCCCGAAGAATCGGCCATTCTCGACGAAGCCCTTATTCAGACCTACGCCATCAAAGATATTTCGCCCGAATCCGACTTCACTAAGTTGCCCCCGCCGGTCTTGGGCGACCTTCAGAGCATTCTCGAAGGCTTGACCGGCGCCGAATCCATGGCCACGCGCCTCAAGAAATACACTTCGGGCACCTTCGCTGGATTTTTGAATCAGCCGACTAACGTCCCGCTCGATAACCCCATGATTGTGTTCGGTATCCGCGATATGGAAGAAGAGCTGCGTCCGATTGCCATGTATCTCATCTTAAATTTTATCTGGGTCAAGGTTCGGCGTGATATTAAACAAAGAATTATCCTCGTCGACGAGGCCTGGGTACTGATGAAATACGAAGTCGGGGCCAATTTCTTGTCTAACATCGCCAAGCGCTGCCGCAAATATTTCACAGGCCTGACAACTATTTCCCAAGACATTCCCGATTTCCTCGCCAGTCCGCAGGGCAAGACTATTCTCACCAACTCATCCATTCAAATTCTGATGAAACAGTCGCCGGCGGCGATTGATATCGTCCAACAAACCTTCAATCTCACCGACGCCGAGAAATTCTATATCCTCGAAGCCCGGGTCGGCTTCGGTTTATTCTTCCTCGGCCAAAATCATATCGGCATCCGCATCGTCGCTTCCTACGCCGAAGACCAAATCATCACCTCCGATCCGCGCCAAATTATCGAAATCGAAAAAGCCAAAGAAGAGTGGGCCCAGATCCAGAAATAACTTCCAATGCCATGCCCACCGAAGAAGATATTATTAAACTTAATCTCGACCGTCAGCGCCGAGCTTATCAGGCTAGACAGCTTGAAAGCGAAGCGGAGGATGAGCAGAGCACAGCCGAGAGACCAAACCAGATGGGCTGGATTGTTTTTCTAATTGCTTTAGCTTTTACGTTTACTCAATTGGGGATTGAGGCGATAACCGGCGGGACAATCGGTTTCATTTTATGTGCGCCAATTAGTGTCGTTCTGTGGTTTATGATGCGTCCGTATACCAAGTCCCTCAAAGCAGCCAAATTTATTGTCGGCACGTCTTTAGTCGTCGATTCACTGCCATTCATCGGCTTGCTTCCGGTCGATATTGTGGCCATAATATACGTGTTCGTAAAATCCCGAAGCGCTTTGGCCGAACATCTGGCGAATCTGGCCGAAAAACGCCAAAACAAACAAGAACCGCTCCAAATAGCCGCCTAATCCCGCCCGCAATGACTAGCCAAAAGCAATTAATTATCTTAATCGTCATTACAGCCTCGCTGACCTCCTTTTTGGTAGGCTACTTGCTGACCCAGCCTTCCAGGCAAAGCGCCGACGTCGTCCAGCAACAGCGCGGCGCGCTGATTGACCGCTTCAGCAGCGTGACCGACAGCTCCACGCCGACTCCGCTGCCGCCGGGACTTCTTCAGGCGACCACGGATGCCGCCCTCGCCTCCGCCAACGCGCCCGATAGCGACGCGGTGCTCTATTATCACCCTGACAATGGCCATGTGTCGAAGCTCGACCTTGAAACTCGGCTCAACACGGTCATCTCCTCTGCCCAACTGACCGGCCTCACGGACGTGATTTGGTCGCCGGATAAAAATCGGGTGATTACGGTCTCGCGAAGCGCCAAAGGGCCGGTTTATAAATATTTCGATTATACTACCCATGAGAACGGCTTGTTGGGCGCCAATATTAAAGACGCCGTCTTTTCACCCGACAGCCAGCGGGTGGCTCTCGTCCGTTCGCTAGGGGATGAAAGCGATATTGAGATTGCCGATTTTGACGGCAAAAATTCCCAAACAATCTCTAAGACCCACCTCGCCAATATCCACCTCTCCTGGCCCAGCGACCATCTCCTCTCGTTTATCGCCGATGACGCCGGTACCGGTACCCAGTCGCTTTACACGCTGACCGAAAGCGGCGATCTCGGCGCTCTGGTCGACGGACAGAATAATATTTCCGCCCGATGGTCGCCCGATGGTTCGAAATTCTTATATTCGGACCAAGAAAACGGAAGCGTTGTCTTGCGTCTTTTCGATATTGCTTCCCAACAAGCCCAAGACGTGCCATTTCAAACAACCGCCACCAATTGCGCCTGGCTCCTGGACCAACGCTCGGCCATCTGCGCCGTCGAAGCCCAAGGCGAGACCTCGATTGATCAAATAACCTTTGCCGATCTCTCGACAAAAACCCTCTTCTCCAACCTCATCATCTCGCCCCAAGAAGTCTTCCTGTCCCACCTCGAAGATTTCCTCATCCTGACCAGCGCCGGCGACCAAAGCCTCTGGGAACTCAAGCTCGCTCAGTAATTAGGGTTTTCTCACGGCTTCCTCTTGGACTAGTCCTAAAAATTATCTCTCATTTCTCTGGCCGCCCGGGATTACCCTTGTCGGGCCATGTGGTTTTCCTTTCAGGAAAGCCCATTCCCGACATTCCCGGCTCGGTTCCCAGAGAAATCTCTATATAATTTTTGAACTAGTTTCCAATCGTGCAGATTGTGAGAAAACCCTAATTACCTCGCTCGTATTTTTTGGAATTAAAAGAGGCCGTCGCGAGATGCAACGGCCTTATTTCCGAAGCGGCTATTGCCGCGGTTTTGGAAATGGTTTGCCGACATTACTGAAGCTTTCGAGGATGCAGGGTCCAGCAGGACCTGTACTCACTTCAGTATTTCCATTATAGCAAACTGGTATAGATTGTCAAGCCCTCGTAAAAATGGCTCAAAACAAGGGTTTTTTAATGAGTGGGGTTAAGCTAATTTTTCTCACTCCGCAGGCAAGAAAATCTTTGAAAGCGAAATCGTATTGATTCAATAATCATAGGTCAAGCCACTTAGCTTTAGCTAAGCATAGGTAGAGGCGCGGGTTACCTGTGATTATTGAGTATCAATACTGATTGAGGTGAGAAGATTTCTGAAGCCGAGGACCAGGGAGAAAAATTAGATTAACCTCACTCTCTATGAGCGGTATGGCTTCACCACAATCCGGCGTTGGGGTTCTTGGCCGATGGACTCGGTGGTGATGTCGGATATGGAGGCGAGTTCCATGTGGACGATCCGGCGCTCGTAGGGAGACATGGGGGTGAGGGCTTCAGCGCGCTGGGTGTTGCGAACGCGCAGAACGGCTTCTTTGGCAAGGGTGGCGACATGGTTGGCTCGGGACTTCTTATAATCATTCACGTCGACGAACAAAGTCATGCCCTGATCTTTCTTTAATAACAGGCTCCGCACGACATGCTCGAGGGCTTGGAGATTTTGGCCGTTCTTGCCAATCAGAAACTTAGCATCTTCGGGCGCGGAAATCGAAGCAAAGACAATTTCTTTTTCTCCGGCTTTTTCTTCGCGGACATCAACCTCGCACGCCACATTCATGGGCAGGATAATCCGTTTGATGGTTTCGGAGATATTATTCTTTTGTTCAGTGGTTAGACTCATTATCGTATTATTTGGTTCGGCGCAGATAAAATTGTTCTCCGATTGAAAACAAGGTCGTCGTTATCCAGTATAGTATCAGACCGGCCTGAAGATTCCAACCGATGATGACAATCATGACGGGGAAGAAATACAGCATCTGGGTGTTGAGAGCGGCCATCTGGGGATTAGCCCCGCCGCTGGATTTCATATAGGCCATGCTTTGCTTGGCCTGGATGAATTGCAACACCCCGGCCAGCACGGCCAGAACAACATTCCGGCCGGCAATACTGATAAATCCAAGAAAGAACGGGTTGATGGCGCCGGGATTGTGCACAAACGGATAGAGCATCGCGAGGCTTTGCGGATTGAGGCCGGCTATAAAAACCCGGTAGAGAGTAATGAGAATGGGAAGCTGAATCAGTAAAGGCAAGCACCCGGCGATGGGATTGATGTTGTGCTCCTTGTAGAGTTGCATCATGGCCGCGCCTTGGGCAGCTTGGTCGTGTTTGTGTTTTTCTTTGATGGCCTGGATGTGGGGATTAATCGCGTTTAAAGCTTTTTGGGAACGCTGGGACTTAATCGAAAGGGGGAAGAATAGAAAACGGATTACAATCGTCAGAATAATGATGCTCAAGCCCAAATCGTGATTTGGTATAAAATTAGAAAAGAAAATCAGCGCGTTAAAGAGCGGTATATAGAGAACAATCTTAAAAAATTCGAATATGGTGCTCATCCCGTAGGAAATCGTAGGAACAGGCCAGACGTTATAGTGAGACACTGATGCTACGATATTATACTTAGTGTTTAACCTTCAAACCCGCTAGGGCGACTTCTGACGGGACTCATTAGGGATAGTCGACACCGCCCGAGCCGAAGGGATTACAGCGGATAATACGGCCGAGGGCCTTCCACGAACCTTTGATTACGCCGTACTTCTGAACGGCCAGTTCGGCGTATTCGGAACAGGAAGGATGAAACTTGCAGGTGGTGTAGGCAAAACCAGGCACTTGGGCCGAGCGAAACCACGCTGTTACTCGGCGATAGAAACGAATGCAGGCGAGAACGGGATTCGTCATATGAATCGAGCCTGGCGCAACGTGGCGACGAAATCGTCCCGAATAACCGAGATGTCAGCCGGAATCTTTTTCGTTACCACTACTACGGTATCGCATGATGGCATGTTGGGCAAGCGATCGGGCCAAATAACATCGGCTAAGAGCCGGCGAACTTTATTCCGAAGCACGGCTTTGGGAGCGAATTTGGCGGCGACGATAAAACCAAAGCGGGGATAGCCGCGAGACGATGGGAGTGCTTTCAGAAACAAAAAGGAGCCGTTCAGAGCCTTTCCTTTTTTAAAAACGGCGTCGAAATCCTTTTTGTTCTTGAGGCGATTCTTGGTCGGGAGAGCCATACGACAGCGCTAGACGGTCAACTTTTTGCGGCCTTTGCGCCGACGGCGGGCGAGAACAGTGCGGCCGTTTTTGGTGTGCATGCGAGACAAAAAACCATGCTTTCTTTTGCGCTTGGCTTTTTTAGGGTTGTAAGTGAGGGCGAGTGATTTAGACATTGGATAAGCTGATTATTTTATTAGAGTATAGCCGAAAATTGGTGTTGGGTCAATCCCACTGTTGAAGCACTACGATTAAAAAATTAATTTGACACAATAACAAGCACCGACACCTTGCTTGCAGGTTTTTATGTGCGGGGTCAATATTTACTATTTTTTTACGCTTGCTATACCAAATAGAGCGGGCGAGGGAACTGCGACGACTTATGAACACCATATCCACTGGCCGGCATGTTCTAAAAATTTTATTCAGTATAATGAATCGATAAATACCTCTCGATCAATGACGAACGAAGAATTATGGAAGGCGGTGCTTGGTGAAATGGAGCTCTCGCTGACGCGCGCGAACTTTATTACCTGGTTCAAGAACACGACTATCGTCGCCCGCGACCATAGTTCTATTGTGGTGAGTGTCCCTAATGGCTTTATCAAGGAATGGCTCGAAAATAAATTCAATAGAAAAATTCTCCAGTCCATTCGCGGCCTCACGCCGGAAATTCGGGAGATAAAATACTCGATTGGGAAACCCAGAGTAGACTTTGTCCGCCAGGATATATCGCGAATTATCCTTGAGAAAGAATTAGAGGAGAAGACAAATATTGTTTCGATCGATACTGATGTTGATCATCTCACCAACCTAAATAAGCGCTACTCCTTTGATTCCTTCGTTTCTGGCTCAAGCAACGAGATGGCGTATGCGGCCTGTCTTTCCGTAACCAAGAACCTCGGCAAAATATATAATCCGCTTTTTATCTATGGCAATGTCGGCCTGGGCAAAACCCATCTCATCCAGGCGGTCGGGAACAAAGTCGCGGAAAACAAGGAAAAGAAAGTGCTCTATCTCCAAGCGGAACGCTTTACGGCTCAAATTGTCGAAGCAATCATGAACCGGACGATTGAAGACTTAAAAAGCCAATACGAAAAAGTTGACCTGCTCATCCTTGATGATGTTCAATTTATCGCCGGCAAAGTAAAAGCTCAAGAAATAATCTTTGCCACATTTAATGAGCTGTATGGAAGGAACAAGCAAATTATTCTCTCGTCAGACCGGCCGCCGGCCGCCATCCCCACCCTTGAAGAGCGCCTGCGCTCGCGTTTCGAGGGCGGGATGATTGCCGATGTCGGGGTGCCGGAACTGGAAACCCGTCTGGCCATCTTAAAACAGAAGCTAATCGGTAAAAATGTTGATTTGGGTGAAGAGACTCTTTCTTATATCGCCACCCACATGCAGAAAAATATCCGCGAACTGGAAGGCGCGCTTAATCGAGTGGTGGCCTTTACTCAAATCTACAACAAAGTGCCCGAACTCAAAGAAGTTAAAAACATCCTCAACACCTACTTGAGCACGCCTTACAAAAAGACCTCCCCGCAGGTAATTTTGAAAGCGGTGGCTGATTTTTATAATATTTCGGCCGCCGACCTGATAAAAAGGAGCCGTAAAAAAGAAGTTGTCCGGCCCCGGCAAGTCGCCATGTTTTTATTGCGCGATGAAACAAAACTTTCCTTCCCGGAAATCGGCCAGAAGCTCGGCGGCCGAGACCATTCGACAGTTATTCATGCTTGTGAAAAAATAAGAAATGAATCGGCGATCGATGAACCCCTTAAACAAGAGCTGACTTTAATTAAAGAGCGCGTGTATAACTCTTTTGATAAGTAGGGGATAATTCGTGGATAAGGATGTGTTTAAAATATATCCAGACAAAGTATTATTAAACTATCCCTTAATATTCCAGTGCCTGTCCACAATATTTATGAATAAAAATTCACTTAAAAATATCGGCCTAGTAACGGTTTTTAGACCATATTTAATTAATTATTCACATATCCACTCTCTTAATAGTAATAATAAAAATATGAAACATAATATTTATTAATTATGAAACTTATTGTCAATCAAAAAAATCTCAAGCGAGCCATTAGTCTAGTAGAGAAAGTTGTTTCCAAAAATACATCCCTCCCAATTCTTGGAAATATATTATTTAAAACCGAAAATGGCCGATTGCGGTTATCAGCCACTAATTTAGAATTGGGGATTAATACTTTAATCGGAGTAAAAATAGAAGAAGTCGGGGAAATTGCCGTTCCGGCCCGAATATTCTCTGATTTTATAAACACGGTTCAAGACGAAAAAGTCACTCTTGTGACTAAAAATAATACCCTGACGATTAACGCCGAACATTATAAAACAAGCATTCTCGGCTTCGACCCGAAAGATTTTCCGATTATTCCAAAAATAAAGTCTGAACCGATTGTTTCGATACCCGCCAGCATTCTCAAAGGCGCTCTGGTAAAAGTGCTAGACTCAATGGCTATATCCGAGACTAGGCCCGAACTGGCTGGCGTTCTGGTGCAGATAAAAGACAATCAATGCGTTTTTGTTTCGACCGATATTTTCCGGCTCTCTGAAGTAATTTTACCGATTAAGGCTTCCGCTTCCGCTTCGATTATTCTTCCCAGAAACACGGTGGCTGAATTAGTGCGCATGTGCAGCGATCTCGAGGGTGATGTGCAAATTAAATACGCCGACAATCAGGTCGCTTTCGTGGCTGAAGATATAGAGCTTGTTTCCCGAGTGGTGGACGGCACCTATCCGCCGTACAAAAACGTGATTCCAGAGAAGTTCATATCTCGAGCTTTGATTAAGCGCGGTGAATTAGAAAACAATATCCGCCTGGCGGGCTTATTCGCTTCCAGTATTTCCGACGTGAAGATTGCCTGCTCAAAAGATAAATTGACGATTACCGCCCGCAATAGCGATAAAGGCGAGATTGAGACCGATGTGCCGGCGGTTCTTAAAAACGAGCCGTTTGAGCTGTCTTTGAACTACCGATACATTCTGGACGGCCTTAAAAACATGCCCGGTAACGACGTGATTATTGAATTTACCGGCGCCGGCAGTCCGCTCGTCATGCGTCCGGGCGATGATAAGTCTTTCGTGTATCTTATTATGCCTCTTAGAAACTAGGGGTTATATTAATATAACCCCCCCATGTTCCGAAATATTCAAGATCGCTTCGCGCGACGTCTCGAAAACATTAAGAGCAAAACCCAAACCCAAACGGAGCTCGAAAAAAATATCCGCTCATTTTTGATTCAAGAATTCGGCCCCATCGGAGAATCATTAAGTTTTAAAGCCGCTCAAGAAAATAAAAAAATACACATTCGGCTGGAGAGCAAGACGGCGGCCAATGAAATCGTGTTGCGGAGCGGCAAACTTAAAGAATCTCTGCGCGCTTTCGATAATAAAATAGAAACTATCAATATCGACTAAGCTTGCCCGCCTAAGTTTTATTCTAAAAGTTTGGCGTGGGCGTCGGAGAAGGAGTCGGTGTGGGGGACGGATAATTACCATATGACGCCTCGCCGTAGGCCTGTAGGACCGGCCAGTCCCAATTGGCGAACTGGGGATCGTTGCCAGGATTGGATGGGATTGGACCCAGCGGGTCGGTCCGGTCGACGTAATAAAGGATTTCATGGTACTGGGTCGGCCCGCCGTCTGGCGGGGTGTAGCTTATGTTGCCATTCAGCATGGGCTTGTCAGAGCTCACCGGGTCCGGATCGGGGAATGATTCATGGGGAAAAGTCGCCAGGGCTTGGGTCATGAATTCGTGCCACATTGGTCCGGCGGCGCTGACACCGGCGCCGGCTTGGGTCATGGAACTGTTGTCGTTGTTGCCGGTCCAGACGGCCGTGGAGATGGACGGACTGAAGCCGACCAGCCAGCCGTCGCGATTATCTTGGGTGGTGCCGGTTTTGGCGGCCACGTCGTAGCCGGGAATATAGAGCGAACTGTTGTAGCCGAACTCCGGCGCCCGGGCGGAATTATCAGAGAGGACATTATCAATTAATCGAGCGGTTTGGGTGTCGAGAACACGCTGGGGCTGGTCCTGGGCTTGTTCCAGGATGTTGCCATTCACGTCGGAAACGCTTTTGATAATGCGATACGGATTACGGACGCCGTCATTGGCGAAGACGCCGTAAGCCGAAGCCATGTCGATTGGTTTCACTTCCGCCCCGCCTAAGACCAAGGAGAGGCCGTAGCGGCTCGGGTCGGTCAGGGTGGTGATGCCCATTTCTTGAGCGAAACTGATAGTGTCGGGGATGCCCGCGAGATAGAGCGTTTTTACCGACGGCACATTGAGCGATTCATCAATGGCTTGGCGCATCGTAACGGCGCCGCGGAATTTACCGTCATAATCTTGGGGGTGGTAGCAAGCTAACCCGTATTGGTCGGTGGTCTGATTTCCATCCGGCGAGCAGTTGGGATTGAATTCTGTTTTGTAATCGAAGATGGTCGTTGAGTCGGGGTAGCCCTTCTGGAAAGCGACCGCATAGGCAAATGGCTTGAATGAGGAACCGGGCTGGCGGGCCGCGGTGGCGACATTAAAGTTGCCTTGATTGGCGACGTCGAAATAATTAACCGAGCCGACTAAAGCAAGGACGTCGCCATTTTTCGGACTGACGGCGACCAGAGCCGCGTTCGAGGCTTTGTATTTTGTTTTGTTGATGGCCGCGTATTTGGTCACGGCCGCTTCGGCGTAGCCCTGGAGGGTGGCGTCGAGGGTGGTGATGATATTAAAGCCGCCGCTTTCAATCGCCGCCTCGCCGTATTTAGCGGCCAGATAATCTTTGACCATAATCACAAAATGCGGAGCGGTGATGCTTTCGGTACTCGAATGAAAGACCGGCTTTTCGGCGACGGCTTGCTGATAGTCGGCGTCGGAGATTGAACCGAGCTTTTTCATGCTGGCGAGAATAGTATTCTTGCGGGTGATAAGGTCATCAATGTGATTGCCGTAGGGCGAGTAGTAGCTCGGCGCTTGGGGCAGGGCCGCCAGCGTGGCCGCTTCGCTCAAATCTAATTGAGAGGCGCTTTTGCCGAAGAATGTTTTGGACGCCGCCTCGATACCGTAGGCGTTCGAGCCGTAAGGAATCTGGTTTAAATACATCCAAAAAATCTGGTCTTTGGAAAACTGGCGTTCCAGCTCAACCGATAAAATCAACTCTTCAACTTTACGCAAGGCTGTTTTCTGGCTTCCGAGGAGAGTCTGCTTAACTAATTGTTGGGTAATTGTTGAACCACCCTGCGATAAGCTGAAGGTTGTAACATCATTATATATCGACCGAAGAATACCTTTTATATCAAACCCGCCATGAGAATAGAAACCGCTGTCTTCGGCGGCGAGAGTCGCGTTCTTTAAATTGGCCGGGATTTGTTCCCAAGGAATGATGGTTCGCTTTTCTTCGCCATGGATGTCATAGAGAAGGACCTGGCCCGTCCGATCGTAGATTTTGGTCGATTCGCTGACTTTGCGATCGGCGATGGAGTTGGGGTCGGGAAGGATGCGCTGGATATAGATAAACAAGCCGAAAAACAAAATCGCGCCGATGACGACAAGCCAGAGCACGAACATTCCCACTTGCTTCAGGCTCGGCTTTTTAATTTTTGAACTCTTGAATACTCGGCCGATAATAGGCGACATGGCTGACATCATGCCACAAAAACCGCATATTTACAACATTCTGATTACAGGATACTATATACATCATGAATGAAATACTAGAACGAGGGGTTGAAGAAATAATCGAACAGGACCATCTAAAAAAACGATTACAAAACGGCGATGTTCTTCGGGTCAAACTTGGTATCGACCCAACCGCGAAGGATTTACATCTGGGCCACACGGTAGTGCTTCGAAAACTAAGGCAGTTCCAAGATGCGGGCCACCAAGCAGTGTTTATTATCGGCGATTTTACTGCGCTGATAGGCGATCCTTCGGGCCGAAGCGATTTACGCCCAGTATTAACATCTGAACAAATAAAAGAAAATCTCAAGAATTATCTCAAGGAGGCCGGCAAAGTTATTGATTTAAAAAAAGCCGAAGTTCGGTACAACTCTGAATGGTTGGGTAGTCAGGGCCCGGGTTTTATTATGGAGCTCGCCAGTAAGTTTACTGTGGCGAGGATGCTTGAACGGGATGATTTTCAAAAACGGATTAAGAATGACCAGGATGTTGGAGTTCTCGAAATTATGTACCCGATTTTACAGGGATATGATTCCGTGGCGGTGAAAGCGGATGTGGAGCTTGGTGGCACAGATCAAAAATTCAACTTGCTTATGGGTAGAAAGGTTCAGAAACGCTATGGCCAGCCGGAGCAGGACATAATAACATGCCCGCTTATTGAAGGGCTGGACGGTGTAAATAAAATGAGCAAAAGTCTTGGCAACTATGTCGGTATTTCTGATATTCCTGCCGATATGTTCGGGAAAATTATGTCCTTGCCGGACGGCTTGATGATAAAATATTTCACCCTTCTCACTGATGTCCCACAGGAAGAAATTGATCAGCTAAAAAAAGAGCGAGAAGATTTAAGAGTAACTCCTACTCGCTCGCCAAAAGAATGGAAAGAGAAATTGGCCCACGAGTTGGTTAGAATGTACCACGGAGAAAAAGAAGCCCAAAAAGCCCAAAAAGAATTTTCTAATGTTTTCTCAAAAAAAGAATTACCAGAAGACATCCAGGAATTTTCCGTCGCCGGGCAATCAATTCTAGATTTTATTTCTGACAATAATTTAGCCGAGTCTCGTTCGGAAGCAAAAAGATTACTTGAGCAGAAGGCCGTGAAAGTAAATTCGATACATGTTACAGATTGGGGGCAAGTGCTATCGAAAGGGGATATTATTCAAGTTGGTCCGCGAAAATTCGCAAAAGTTAAGTAATATAAAATCGGCCTCTCGGCCGATTTTATATTTGAATTAAGAGGTGACTGGTGGCTCTTCCTCATCTTCTTCTTCATCCTCGTCATTTTCATCCGTGTCGTCTTTGTCCACATCTAGGTCATCTTCCTCATCTTCATCCTCGTCGGGCTTGTCTGGGTCTACATCAGCTTCGAGATTAAGCATCTTCTTTTCGAGTGATTCTTCCAACAAGGACTGGTCAGTCATAGCGACTGTAAATATCTTCTTTGCGCCGAGCAGATTCCATTAGGAAACAGCACTCATTCACAAACAAGATGGTTATTATACCGATATTCTAGTAGACGCGGAGCAAATTGCAATAGCTAAGGCGTCGGCGGCGTCATCGGGCTTGATGGGTTCTTTAATATTCAATAGCATCTTAACCATTCGCTGGACCTGGTCTTTATCGGCTCGGCCATAGGCGCTGATGTTTTGTTTCACTTGTAATGGTGTGAATTCATGGACGGGCAAGTTGTGTTTGGCAAGCGTCAGCATAATCACGCCCCGCATCTCACTCACCGCCATCACGGTTTTCTGGTTGTTAAAGAAAAACAGCTTCTCGATACCCGCCGAGTCGGGCTTATATTTTTTAATCAACTTCGTCAGTGCTTTCTCGGTTTCGATAAAATCAAACAGCTTATCTTTGCCGGTATTGGAAATAATTCCATAGGCAACACAACTCATCTTGTTCCGATCATGCTGAACGACGCCATAGCCAATTCTGGTTGTGCCGGGATCAATGCCTAATGCTATCACTAGCGTGCAAGCGGTAAGCTAGTAAGTCGGCAAGCTTTTTGCTTACACGCTTATCAGCTTACATACTTATTAGCTTTCCAAGTTTGAGGCCACATCATCGACATCGTCTTGGTCATCGAGGGCTTCAAAGAGGGAATCGAGTTTGGCGTGGTCTTCGGGGCTAATTTCAGCGGGGGTGTGGAACATCCAATCGATGCTTCTGGGTTGAACCATTTTGGCATGGTGGCCGGTTAGTATATTTCGTATTTCCGTAATGGTGCGATTCGAATTATCGGTAATGGCTTTAATCTTTAAAGCAACTCCGCCGGGACCGATAGCTTCAACCATAATTTCTTGGAGCTGGGCCGCCGACTTGTCCGACACTTTCTTGATGGCTCGGTCGATGTTTTCCTTGGGCATATTCGCGGCTCGAGCTTGTTCAATCGCGCCAGCGAGCGTGGAATTGGATTTTTGGTCGCTTCCATTGCGGGCGGCAAGAGTAATATTCTTTGAAAGTTTCGAAAACAGCTGGCCGCGTTTCTGGTCAGTCGCGCCTTTCTTGTGCTTGATTGTCGACCATTTCGAATGCCCGCTCATAGGATAGTAATTAGGACTTAGAAATTAGTAATTAGAAATTTATAAATCCAGCCCCGCATTTTTGGGTGGATTTATTTTGATGTGTTTGTAGCCACCCGGAGTGAGGACACGGCCTTTGGAGGTGCGGGCGAGGAGGCCGAGTTGCATGAGGTAGGGTTCGTAGACATCTTCGACCGTCGCTTCTTCTTCAGAGATGGTCGCGGCGATGGTTTTCAAGCCCACGGGTCCGCCCGCGAATTTTTCGGCGATAGTGAGGAGGATCTTCCGGTCGGTGTCTTCCAGGCCCTTGTCGTCGACCTCCAGCATGTCTAATGCTTGTTTAGCTAGTTCAGCAGTGATCACCGTATCCTTCATCCCGTCAGAAGTCACGCTCGCGCTCGGAGCGCGAGTCCGGAGGACCTTGGCGGGGCTACTTCCCACGGGATTCATCTGGGCGAAATCACGGACGCGTTTGAGTAGCCGATTCGCCACCCGAGGCGTATACCTAGAAGCAACAGCAATCGCTTTGATCGCTTCGGGTTCGGCTTTAACGCCCAGCAACTTGGCGGAACGGGCGATGATTTTGGATATTTCGGCTTCGTTGTAGAAATCTAAACGGAAGCTAACACCGAAGCGAGAACGAAAAGGCGCCGACAACAACGAAATCTTAGTCGTGGCGGCGATGAGAGTAAAACGGGGGAGTCCAATCTGGAGGGTTTTGGCACTGTTGCCTTTGCCGATGACGATATCGAGATTAAAGTTCTCCATGGCCGGATAAATAACTTCCTCAACGCTTTTATTGAGGCGGTGGACTTCATCTATGAATAACACATCGCCATCTTGAAGGCCCGTCAGAATCGAGCCGACATCGCCGGCTTTTTCCAGGGCCGTGCCGGAAGTGATTTTAATCGAAGTACCCAGTTCTTTGGCTATAAGGTAAGAAAGGGTGGTTTTACCGAGGCCGGACGGGCCATGAAGCAAGAGGTGCTCGATGGGCTCATTGCGCTTCTTGGCCGCGCCAATCATGACCTTGAGGTTGGCCTTTATTTTCTCTTGGCCGATATACTCATCAAATGTCTTTGGCCGGAGGGCCTGATCGAGCAATTGGTCGTCTAGGACGGCTACCGGAGTTGTGGAAGAAGGCTGTTGTTTCATTGGGCTTGACCCCTCACTTGAAAAGCAGTTACTTGCAGTATTGGGGCCAATTTCTGCTTTTCAAGTGAGGGGTTGACATTCTCCTTAATTTGGATTAAAATATAAGCATAGTATCGACTCGGAAGGACCTCTTTAATCTGTAGGCAATTAGACTGCTCCTTAAACGTGGCGGTCTAATCGGGGTATTATCGTGATGGGCGACTCGGCCTCGGCTGGGTCTACCCTCTGACCTATCCTGGCCTGCTTCCTTATGGAAACAGGTTTTTGCCTACAGATTAAAAAGGTCCTATTAACTTAGTGGGCGCACGCTCTCGCCTTCGGCTACCGAGCGGCTCTTGGCCAACTGCTTCGTTGAATCCTCCGCTTGCTCCTCGCTGTACCACTAGTACAGCTCGTCGCAATGCTCGGATTCGCCTCGCATTTGACCAAGCCACTGGCGTTAATTAATCTATCAACCCAAAATGCGTTCAATCTCGTCAAACGAGGTTACGCCGGCCAGTAATTTCAAATACGCGTCTTGGCGCATCGTAATCATCCCTTGCTTGACCGCTAATTCCGTAACATCGGCCATCGACGGATTCGACATAATTAATTTCTCCATCTCCGGCGTGACATGGAAAGCCTCGTAGACGCCGATACGGCCCTTGTAGCCGGTGGTGTTGCACTTCTCACAGCCGACCGGTTCAAAAATTTCCATATTCTCGGTCAAAGTAGGAACTTTGTCAGCCAGAGGCTGACCCGCCTTTGGCGGGAATTTACCCCTAAGGGGTTCAAGGTCGGTTTTTATTTTGGCTAATCGACCGGCGGCTAATGGTTTTTTGGCTCGGCAATTTTCACACAATTTTCTTAACAAGCGCTGGGCCATGGCCATGCGGATGGCGGGCGCGATAATTTGAGGCTGGACTTTCAGATCAATCAGGCGGGGGATAGTGCCGGCCGCGTCGTTGGTGTGAATCGTCGAAAGCACCAAGTGGCCCGTCAGAGCCGCGTTCAAAGCGATCTCGGCGGTTTCATTATCTCGGATTTCACCGACCAGAATAATGTCGGGGTCTTGGCGGACAATCGAGCGCAGGCCGTCGGCAAAAGTGTATCCTTTGGCGGGATCAACTTGGGTTTGGGAGATGCCGGTAATGTGATATTCAATCGGATCTTCAATGGTGATAATCTTTTCTTCCGATGAGTTTAAAAAGTTCACGAAGGCATACAGCGTCGTGGTCTTGCCGGAACCGGTCGGGCCGGTGGTCAGGATAGCGCCCGTCGGTTTGGCCAACTGTTCCTTCATCATGTCGAGGAAATCGGGGCGCATGCCCAAGTCTTCGAGCTTGCCTTTGATACTGCGCGGGTCGAGCAAACGCATGACGATGGTCTCGCCGAATTCGCTGGGCAGGATAGAAACACGGACCTCGATATCGATGCCGCCCTCGCGGATCGTAAACCGGCCGTCTTGGGGCGCACGCTGGATGTTGAGTTTGAGGTGCGAGAGAACTTTAATGCGATTCACCACTTTTTCATATGATGCGCTTTCGATGGTGGTCACGTCTTCCAGAACGCCATCCATGCGGTAGCGGAGACGGGCATTTTCGTGAGTCGGTTCAAAGTGAATGTCCGAAGCGCCAATCTTCAAAGCGCCGGCCAAGAGAATTTCCAGCATCTTGGTAACGGATACGCTGGCGACCTGTTGCTGAAGATCTTTGATTGACCCAATTTTGCTTTGGAGTTCGGCCAGGTCGGCTTCTTTAATATCAATCGAGCCGACTTCAAAGGTGTCGACGCGTTTTAGGTTAATGTATCTCTGCCAGGCATGAGCAAGGCCGGCGGGGGAGGTCATGATGATGTGAATCGTGAATCCGCGGGTTTTGAGACTTTTGATTGATTCCAAACCGTCAATTTTGGCGGGGTCGGTAGTAGCGACGGTTAGAGCCACGCCTGTTTTGAGGATAATAGCGAAATTTCCGGCTCGGGCTTCTTCTTCGGAAACTAAACCCAGCGCGCCGGTGTCGATGGGCGCCGAGGCCAGGTCGGAAAAAGGGATACCAAGCTTCTGGGCCGCCGCCTGGAACGAATCCTTGCTTCCATGAGCGCTGATTTGCCCCAGCTTTTTCTCCAATTCTTCCTCTCGTTTTACTTGCGGTGTTTTGGGGTCTGCCATTCCTGTAATTATATCACCTTAGTTTGTTTGGGATATCACCAACCCTGTGTCTGGCCATACCCTAACGGACTGAATAGCAAAGTAAATGTTTTTTTGTGGATAAGCTTCGCCATCGTGATTCTTTCGCTGTTCTCTCCGCTCGTCTCGTATCCTCAACCTCGTTATTGTTCCGAACAAAAAGGCCACCTGATTTACGCTTCGCTACAAACATCCTTTTTGTTACCGGAACAATTTCTTCGCTTTCGGTACGAGAGTAGAGCGTCGTTCAACGCTCAGAAATCACGATGGCTCCGCTTCTTTTGGTTGGAGCAAAGAAAGAGTTTGTAAATTTTAAGGGTCTATACTACAATGACCGCATGACGACGAAGAATCAATTTACGGCTGTATATAAAAAGACCAAAGATTGGTTTATTGCTTGGGTTGAAGAAATTCCCGGCGTAAATACTCAAGGGAAAACCATGAAAGAAGTTCGTGAAAATCTACACGAGGCCCTTTTGCTTGTCCTTGAAACCAATCGTAATCACTCAAGATCTGCTCTAAAAAAAGACTCCTCTGCTAAACGAGAGCTTATTAGTGTAAGGCTGTCTGCGTAATGAAGCGGAGAGATTTTATTCTCCACCTAAAAAAATATCACTGTTTTCTTGTCCGTGAGGGAGCAAACCACTCTATTTTTCGTAATGTAAAAAACAATCAGGTCTCCACTGTTCCCAGGCACAACGAAATTGATAATTTTCTATGTAAAAAGATATGCAAGGACCTCGGTGTTCCTCGCATAAAGTAAAGATTCCTCAAGATTATTTCTGGCCCAGCTCCCAATCGTGCAGATTGTGAGAAAAGTAACAAGGCCCCGCTTCTTTTGATGTTGATAAGTTTTCACGGGCTGTGAGTTTATAAGGGTTTTTTGATTAGTCCCACAGGGTGTACAACATGTAAAAATTCACATATCATAAGGGTATGCCCGAGTTAACTAAATCACTAGAAAGTGCAACGAGGAAAAAAATAGACAATTGGCTTAGAGAATTAGGGTGGAACATATTTGAAGATTCTCCTGATTGTAATGTATTCACGGAGCGAGCAAAAACTATCGAACAAAATAAAAAGTTTGGTGGCAAAAAACCCGACTATGTTCTTTACAAAACTGGTACCGACAATCCAATAGGAATTATTGAAGCAAAGAGAAAGGGGCAGTCGATTGATGAGGCATTACAGCAGGGTATAGAAAGATACGCCAAACCAATTGGTGTCGATATTGTATTTGCGATTGACGGTACTTTTGTAAAAGCATTTTCAATTTCGGAAAATTCAGTATTAATGCTAGATAACGAATCTCTGCTAGAGCTTGTTTCGGAAAAAAAATTACTTCGATTTATCAATGAGGGAGCGACTATAAAAGAAGCCCCAGACACAGTAAGACACTCTCGCGAGGAGTTGATTCAGACATTTCGCTGGGCGAATGACTTATTAAGAAAAGAAGGATTGAGAAATCTCGACAGATTTGTTGAATTTGCCAACATTTTATTCATAAAGATAATGAGTGAAATCGAGAATGAACGAGAAGCGACTGGTGAGCCACGTCGCTTGGACGCATCTCTTTGTTGGGAAAGTTTTTCAGAAATGGAAGACCCGAAACAAATGTTGAACTATATCAATAATTCAGTTCTTAAAGATGGGTTTGCAAAAAAGTATAACCACAGTGATGATATTTTTCAAAAAACATTACAAATTCGCAACCCCGATACCGTTAAAGATATAGTCAACAGATTATCAAAATTAACCTTAATAAATACGGAGTCAGAAATAAAAGGAGATGCTTTTGAATATTTTTTGAAAGAATTGGCATCAGGGAACGATCTGGGAGAATACTTTACGCCTCGACATGTTGTAAAACTAATGACCAATATTGTTAACCCAAAATACGGGCAGGCTATATATGACCCATGTTGTGGTACTGGTGGATTTCTGATTGAAGCGTTTAGGCATATAAAAAAGTCATGCAATACAAACGACAAGGAAATAATGAAAAAACTGACCGAAGACACTATTTTTGGGGTTGAACTAACCGATACTTATAAAATTGCCAAGATGAACATGATTATTATTGGTGACGGTCACAATAATATAGTTCAAGGAGATTCATTATCTCCACAGTCAAAAAAAGATGAATTTAGTGAGGTTGTTTTAACCAACCCACCCTACAGCCAAAAAACAGACTACGGCGAATATTATCCTGTTACATCAAAACAGGCTGATCCAATATTTCTACAACACATAGTCCTTTCACTAAAAGATGGTGGTGAAGCGGCAGTTATTGTTCCGGAGGGCTTATTATTTAGAAGCGGAGTTTTTGAACAAGTGAGGAAATACCTGTTGGAAAAATGCGATTTGAAATCTGTTATATCTTTGCCCGCGGGAGTCTTCTTGCCCTACACGGATGTTAAAACAGACGTGATTATTTTCGAGAAAGGTAAATCTACTAAACGAGTTTGGTTTTATGAAATATTAAATGATGGCTTTGAGCTTAATAGAAATAGACGTCCAATAAAAGGTAGTGATATTCCCGATTTATTAGAAAAGTGGGGCGAAAAACCAGAATCTGAAAAAAGCTGGTGGGTAGACATAGAAAAAATAAAAGACAAAGACTTTAGTTTGAAGCCGGATGATTATAAATTTCATGAAAAAGTTAAGAGTAAATACCCACTAGTTAGATTGGAGGATGTGGCAGAAATATCCGCTGGCTCCACTGCGTCTCAAAATAGAAGCCATTACGAGAGTGGGAGATACCCATTTATTCGAGTAAAAGATTTAGCTTTTCCAGAAAATTGGAAATTTGTTGTAAAAACAAGGGACAAAGTAAATGATTTGGCCGTTCAAGAGAAACGGTTGGTTAAAGTAAAAAAACATTCTATCATTTTTCCTAAAAGTGGCATCTCGCTCCTGCATAATAAAAGAGCAATTTTAAGCGAGGATTCCTTTGTTGTAAATCACTTTGCCATCTTATACCCAAACGCAGAAAAAATTGACTATCAGTATCTTTATTACGTTCTTAAAAAAATTGATATGGGAAAATACTGCAATAGAACAACACTTCCATCGTTAAATCTATCCGTAATAAAAGAAATAAAGATTCCGTTACCACCCTTGAATAAGCAACGAGAAATTGTAGATAACATTATTGAGCGCGAGAATATGATCAAAGAAACCTCCAGCAAGGTTGAATCTTACCAGAAGGAGATTCAAGGTCAGTTGGATAATTTGTTTGAAGAATGACCGCAGAGTTGACTTGGGGATAACCATCTGGTATTATTGGGGAGTAAGTCAGCTCTATAGTGTTAACGGTCCGCGAGAGCGGGCTTGTTTCTTTAAATAACCAACAATTAACTAACCAAAACTATGTTCGACATGAAAGAATTCGCTTCGGCGATGAAGCAGATTTCGGAGGAAAAGGGGATCTCGGCAGAGAGTGTATTCGAAACCATTGAAGCGGCTATCGCCGCGGCCTATAAGCGCGAGTACGGCGAGAAGGGCCAGATTATTAAGGCGACCATGGATCCACAAACTGGGGTTTTGAGCATGACCCAAACTCACTATGTCGTGGAAGGCGTGGACGAAGAGGGGAATATCACCGGCCCGTTGCCGGTGAAAGTCGTCGAAGAAAAACCGGACTTCCAAGACATGGAAGGCACGCGCCGCCGCCCCGCCGCTTTCGGGGCAAGCCGGCCCGGCGAAGAAGCTCCGGTGGAAACGGGCGAAGTTAAAATTAAATTCAATCCCCAGAAACACGTTCTATTAGAAGACGCGAAGAAGAAAAACAAAAAGGCCACGGTGGGGGATGAAGTCATCACCAAGCTTGAACCTAAGACTGATTTCGGCCGGATTGCCGCCCAGACCGCAAAGCAGGTTATCATTCAGCGCTTGCGCGAAGCCGAGCGGGGCGCGATCTTCAATGAATTCAAAGATCGCGAAGGCGAGATTATTTCGGGTGTCGTCCAGCGCCGGGAGGGAGCCCTGGTGTTTGTCGACCTAGGCAAGACCAATGGTCTCGTTCCGCCGGCCGAACAAATGTTCACCGACAACTACCGTTTGGGTCAGCGCTATCGATTTGTCATTACCAAAGTCGAAGAAACCTCGCGCGGGCCGGTGGTGATTTTGTCCCGTTCCAATCCGAAACTGGTGGTCGGTCTTTTTAAAACCGAAGTGCCGGAAATAGACAGCGGTAGCGTGGAAGTCAAAGCCATCGCCCGCGAGGCGGGCTCGCGCACCAAGATTGCCGTCGCTTCGACCGAAGAGAGCATTGATCCCATCGGCTCGCTCGTTGGCCAAAAAGGCGTCCGGGTCCAGACCGTCATTAATGAAATCTCGGGCGAAAAAATAGACATCATTCTCTGGAGCGATAAACCGACTGATTTTATCGCCAACTGTTTCTCGCCGGCTAAAGTGCTCCAAGTCAAAATCGTCGATGAAGAGCGCAAGCACGCGCTGGTTGAAGTTTCTGACGACCAGTTCTCCCTTGCCATTGGCAAGAAAGGCCAAAACGTCCGCCTGGCCGCTAAGTTGAGCGGTTGGAAGATTGACGTCCGTTCGCCGAAAGAAGCCGTCACTTTTGACGAGACAGTTGAAGCAGATCCGAATGCACCCATAGTTGAAGTTGCTCCTGATAAATCAGAATCTTAATTCTTTATTCTAAATTCTTAATTCTAGTCAGATGACCTCGACCAATAAAAAATTAGACGCCGACCATATCGAACTGGCCGTTGAACTCGGGCGGGATGAACTGGCCGAATATGTTCGTTCGGCCGAAGATGCCCTAATCCAAGAAGTGACGATTGATGGTTTTAGACCCGGAAAAGCCCCGCGCGACAAAGTCCGCCAGCACGTCGGTGAAGCCCAGGTCCTTGAATCCGCCCTCCAGACCGCGGTCCAGCAAAGCCTGGCCAAAGTTATTGCCGAGCAGAAACTGGACGTGATTGAAGCCACCGACCTTTCGGTGAAAGAAAACACGCCCGACAAACTGGTCTACAGCGTGAAGCTCCAGATTTTTCCGGAAGTGAAGCTTCCAGAACTGACCAGTATTAAAGTCAGCCGGCGTGATGTTGTTATTGATAATAAAGAAATTGATGAGGCACTGGAAACCGTCAAAGCCTCTCGAGCGGTTTTGACTGCCACTGACGAGCCAGCCGTCAAAGGCGACCGGCTTGAGGTTGATTTTGAAGTCAAAGAAAAAGACGTCCTCATCGAAGATGGCACTAGCGTCAATCACCCCGTCGTCATCGGCAAAGAAAATTTTGTCCCTGGATTTGAAGACCAATTGATTGGCCTGAAAAAAGGCGAGCGCAAAGAATTCTCTTTGACGGCCCCTAAAGATTTCGCCAATAAAACCGTGGCCGGCAAGAAACTTGATTTCGCCGTGACGGTGAAGGATATTAAAAAAGTCACCTTGCCCGTGCTCGATGACGCCTTCGCGAAGTCGCTGGGCCAGTTTGAAAACCTCGACCAACTCATGCTGAACATCCGAGATGGCTTGACCGAAGAAAAGAAAGACAAAGAAAATCAGCGCGTGCGCCTGGAAATTATGAATGGCCTGATTGCCAAAACTGTCTGTACCGCCTCGCCCTCGATGGTTGAAGACCAGCTTACGACGATGATGCAGAATTTTGACCAAGATCTGCATCGTCATGACATGGAGTTGAGTCTATATCTCGCCAAGATTGGCAAGACCCAAGAAGACATCAAGAAAGAATGGCGGCCGGAAGCGGAGCGCCAGGTGAAAATGGCGCTAGTCTTGCACGCCATCGCCCGAGAAAATAATCTTGAGATTACCCGCGAAGAAACCGATGAAGCGCTCGAATCATTAATCCAATCAACGATGTTGAGAAGCCCAGCCGGAGGCGGGCAAGGCGGGGGAGCGAGCCCCAATCTCGATATGGAACGGATGCGTTCCACAATCCAATCCCGGCTTTTGAGCGAGAAGACCTTTCAGTTTCTTGAGAAGACTTGCCTTACAGTTTAACACTTGTGGCAGGACCTATTCTAAGAGTAGAATTGAGCTATGTGGCAATCCCTCCAAACTTCTCATCTGATTTTGCGCTTATCCCTGGCCATCGTGTTCTTGTGGTTTGGGATTGATAAATTTTTCCATCCGGCCTATTGGCTCAATGCTTGGATGCCTCATTTTATTATAAATTTCGGGGCCATGTTTCATGTCTCGGCCAACTCGCTCGTCTACAGTATTGGCGTGATTGAGCTTCTGGTGGGGATTAGCCTGGCCAGTAATATGTTCATCGATTTTTTTGCTCTCATCGCCGTTGTATTCTTGGTTGTCATTTCTCTATTCTATGGCTTCAACGAAGTCCTTGTCCGCGATGTCGGGCTTATCGGGGGATTGTTAGCGCTTGTTTTTTGGCCCGGTAGTAGAAGTTCGGCCAGCTGGCGCTGAAAGAAATAACCGAACTTCGCTACCGGGCAGGCCCTCTCTGTTTAGCTTGCCAGGTAGTTAATTTTCGAGTAGTATTTCGCCGTATGCAGAAGCATAAAGGCAATCGAAAATTCTACTACCTGGATAATGCCGCTGCCACGCCGATTGACTCTCAAGTGTTGTCGGCGATGAATAAAGCGGCGGGTCTGTACGGCAATCCGTCGTCGTTTAATAATGCTGGCCGAGCGGCTCGCGCTGAAATTGAAAAATCCCGCCAAGCTATCGCGGCCTTTCTTGGCGCCCGGCCAGATGAAATTGTGTTTATGGGTTCGGGAAGCGAAGCTAATAATCTAGCCATCCTTGGTTCGCTTTCAGGCCTAGAATCGGGAACCGTACTGACGACACTCATCGAGCATCGCTCCATTCTGGAGCCATTAAGGCGACTAGCGCTTAAGATTAAATATATTTCTGTCGATCAAACCGGACTCATTGATTTAAAAGAATTTGAGCGGCTTCTCGGGACCGACTGCCGCATGGTTTCAGTGATGTATGCTAATAATGAAATCGGCACGATTGAGCCGATAAAGAAAATATCCCGAACAATCAAAGCGTTTAACAAGAAGTATAATACGAAGATATTATTTCACGTCGATGCTTGTCAGGCGACGCTATTCCTTGAGATGAATGTTCAAAATCTCGGGGTGGATTTTTTAAGTTTTGATGGTTGCAAGATTTATGGCCCGCACGGCGTCGGCGGACTATACATTCGAAAAGGGACGGTGGTACAACCTCTTATCGTTGGGGCGGGTCAAGAGCACGGCTTAAAAGCAGGGACCGAAAATATCCAAAATATTGTTGGACTGGCTGAAGCGATTTCTCTGATACAGCCAGCTCAAGGAATTAAAATTTCCGCTCTGCGAGATTATGCCATCGGCAAACTTCGGGTAATCCCAGAGGTCATGGTGAACGGGCCGGCCGGAGATGGGCGCTTACCCAACAATATCAATCTTGCCGTCGCCGGTTTGACCAGCGAAGTCTTGCTCCTGGAACTCGACAAGCATGGCATCTACGCCGGCTCCGGTTCGGCCTGCACCTCCCATGGCGTCGAACCATCTCGGGTGCTCAAAGCCATCGGCGTACCCGCCAGCCACATCAACGGCGCCCTCCGTTTTTCCCTCGGCCGGGCCACCACAAAAAAAGATATCGACTACCTCGTTAAAACTCTGGTCAAAATTATTCCCCAACTCGCTAAGCGCTACGCTCGTTTAAGATAAAAAAGAAACTCTTTGTTTTTGCCCTTCTCGCCCAGGATGGGAGATTCGGTCTCGCCGAGTATTTCCAAACCAAGCCCTTTGAGCTTGGCTCTGACTTCGTGTAAAACTTCGGGGATAGCTTCCTCGGGGAGCTTGCCTTTGATTAGTCTGGGTTGGGCGACTTCATAGTGCGGTTTTACCAAAGTGATGATGTGACCGTCCGGTTTAAGATTTAAGAGGGCGTTAGGTACGACCTTTTCCAGTTTGGTCCAGCTGGTATCGATAGTTATAAAATCCATTTTCTCGGGTAATTCAATGTGCATCGCGTTTTTCTTTTCCATCACGACCACCCGCGGGTCATTGCGCAGTTTCCAATCCAAAACACCATAACCAGTTTCAACGGCATAGACTTTCTGGGCGCCGTGTTGCAAAAGGCAATCCACGAACCCGCCGGTACTGGAACCAAAATCCGCGCAGACGAGATTGGTTACGTCAACTTTGAATTCCTTGAGCGCATGCTCCAGTTTTTCTCCCGCGCGCGAGGCATAAGCCATGTGTGCCCTTGCTCGGTCTCGGAAACCGAGTATCAAGACAGTATAAGGCTTTTTGAGCGATTTTTCCAGAGCTGGATTGAGCCCGCTCGGTCGGGGTCAAAAACCCAAAAAATGCCAAAATTTTGGTGCGCCTATATCTAAGGTCTAAAAAGTGACAGTTACAAAAGTGACACGAAAATGTAACATTGGACTGTCACTTTCCCAAGGTCAGAATGTTACAAATGTTACAGTATAAAAGGAGTATGGACTGTAACATTCCGGTGTCTCATTTCAAAACCAGACCTGTCAAAAACCAAGGATATTTTAACGAATGAGACAAATGAGACACTGTAACGGTATTCGGGACTGTCTCATTTGTCTGTCCCAAATCTGACAAATGAGACAGTATAAAAAGATGTGGTTTGGTGTCAGATTTTAGGATGCATAAGACCTAGCTTTTATCAGCCAAAACTGATTAAATATAGACATGGGATTTGAAGGACCGCCACAAATTAAAAAGGTTGAGAAGTTGCCTGAACCAATTACGCCTCCGTCAGAGGAGGTTATTGAGTCGAAACTAGAAAGCCGAGAACAGCAAGCAGAAATTATAACCGAGGCTCAAGAAGCGCGTGGCGGTATAGCGAAAAACCTATTAACCTCTGAGATAGTTAGTAACGGACTGGATGTTCTGCCATTTGCCGGTAGTGGCAAGATGGTAGTTGAAGCTGTGTATGGTGGCACATTATCAGGTAGAGAACTATCAGGCAAAGACAGGATTATCCACGGAGCTATGGGTGCAGGTATGCTCGCGTTAGATTTCACGGGTGTCGGTGAAGCTATTGAGCTTGGCGGCAAAGCCATACCTCTTGTTGAAAAAATCGGAGCGTCATTAGCTGAAAAAGGAGCAATAAAAGGTGCTGCTATTTTTACAAAGACAGCTGAATTTATGGGTCGACATCCAGAACTTACTGCTAAAGCAGAAGCTTATGCCGAAGGAGAATTAAGAGGAGTGATTACTCAAATAAAAGATTATCAAAAAGAAACTAGACCCGTTCAAGATGTTTCTGTAGAAGAACCTGTAATTGAATCTTCACTAATTCCTGGAAGGAATTTAAATGATAATAAAGCTGTCGAGAAAGAATCTGAAAAATCTGTTCAACAAGAAGCCATTCAAGAGGTAGCAACTGAATCTCCATCACAAACTGAAACAGAAGTTGTGGGTAGAGAGAGTAGAGATTTTAGCAAAAAATATGGGTCGTTAGCTCGCAATGTTCTTGCGGGACAATTAAGGCACATGAAGGCAGAGTTATCGCAAGGTCGGTCAGGTAAACAAGAATCTTTACAACAAGAAATTTTGGAGAAGGAAAATAATCTTGGTGCTTTGGAACAAGAATATAGTCAGCTAGAACAAGAGCTTAATGATAAAAAGAGTAGTTTTGTTAGTCGATTATTTAAACGCACTGAACTATCAAAGTTAGAGCAAAACTTACAAGAACGCAAAGCTACATTAGATGAGGTAAAAAAAGATATTACAGAACGACAACAATTATTATCAGAAGTTAGTGGATTAGCAGGAGCTGAACAAGACCGTACGGAGGTGCGAAAAAAATTGGACGAGTTTTATAAAGACCAAGCTGGACTTAATGAACAATTCGAAAAGGAGCAAGGTGCAAGGAGTGTTGAAGAAATTAGTAAAAAAGAAGGGGTATTATTTATTCATGCCATGTCCTTAGCGGGAGAGGTGCAAAACGGTTCAGAATACAATAACTCTGTTATTAACGGCGGAGCAGTTGATATTAAAACTAAATTAAAGTTAATTATGGGCTTAGAGCCTACGTTATCTTGTTCTACAATAAAAAATGGAGACACTAGAAATGAAATGTAACAAAAGTCAGGAATTATTCTTGGGCAAGGTAAGGTATTATTCGCAAAAGGCGAAGATGCTCGGACCATTGTTGATAGTAGCCCACTCACAAGACGTTCAAAAAATGAAACGGAGGATTATAATCCCCTAAGAAGTGACTTACAGCAAAATCCGGAAGGTAACATAAAAGAAGCTATCAATCACAAAGTTGATGGTAAAGAAGCATATATATCGGGTTATAATGAATTGATAGTTGAAAATCCACAATGTGCAGGTTTCTTTTTTGACGCAGAATCCTATAAAAAAGATACAGCTAAAATTGAGGAGTTACAAAAATTAGCTGAAGAATTTGGAGTTCCGTTGTATGAATGGAGAGATGGGAAAATGCAAGCATTTGAAGGTTTGGATAAAACAAATGGACAAGAAATCAGTACTTCTGAGTTACTAACTCGAGCACCAGAGCCATCGTCTGAAATTAAAAGACAATGGCTTGAGGATACTATAACTGAAAGACCATTTAAGATAAATACAGAAGTTCAAAGAATGTACACGTCTTATGGTGACGGCGAGTTGGCTTATAAAATACTTACAGAAAAAGACCCTAGAAAGGCTTCAAACGCTAAAAAATTTAGTACGGATTATGCTTTAATAAAAAGGAAATTTAATGAGGATGAGGATCGGGTAGATGTGAGTGTAAACTCTCCAGAAAATTATTTACAAGAAACAGATAATATTGTTAAGAGGTTGGAGAAAGATATTCAAAAATTAACTGTAGAACTTGCAAAACCTAACATTAAATACGAAAAGGCAAGATCATTGATGGAAGAAAAACAAGGATACAAAGAAAACATCGAGACTGTCTATGCTCTAGTTTATTCTATTAGCGAAACTGCTAGAAAAAATGACAATTTACCGATAGTAGGAATGATTGATAAATGGCTGATAGATCATTCGGCTAGAGAAAGAATGCAACAGTTCGTAAGCGAAAGAATTGATGAAGATGGGCAACTTAAATTCATAGAAGAAAAAGATGTGCCAAAAGAAGTTAGGGAAAGATTGGTAACTAATGCAAGTCTGGATACATTAAAGAAAGCAGCATGAACAAAGAAGAATTAAAACAAATCATGATAAAACTGGTCGGGTTAGGCGAGGATAAAGACGAATTAGCCTACTGGCTTTATGTTTTTGATGATCTACCTGAAGAAAAACAAAAAGAAATAACATCTAATTTTCAAGGTGAATTAAAGAAACTGTCTAGTACAACCTAAAACCGCCCAGCTGGGCGGTTTTAGGTTACCAACTACCCCGCCTGGACTCCCTTGCGGGTCTGCGTCATCTCTTAGGGTATGAACAATACAACCCAAGTGCCAATCGGGGCTATGGCCAAGGGAATACCAGCCCCCATAAAGGTCAGATATTGCCTGTATGCAAGAAAAAGCACCGAGTCAGAAGAACAGCAGATCCTCAGTATAGATAGCCAAATCAAGGAGATGCTGGCTATAGCCGAGCGTGACCATCTGGAAGTAGTAGAGATCAAGAAGGAATCCCACTCTGCCAAGGAAGCCGGACAACGACCAGTCTTCAATGAAATCGTGGATGAAATCAAGATCGGCAAATTCAATGGCATCCTGACCTGGGCGGCCGATCGTATCTCCCGAAACGCCGGAGACTTAGGCCGAATCGTCGATCTCATGGATAGCCAACAACTCATTGAAATCCGAACCTATGGGCAGAAATTCACCAATAGCCCGAATGAGAAGTTTCTTCTTATGATTCTCGGGAGCCAAGCCAAGCTCGAGAACGACAACAAGGTCGTAAATGTAAAGCGAGGGCTAAGAGCCAGATGCGAGATGGGCTTGTGGCCATGTACTGCCCCGACCGGATATCTAAACAGCACCAGCAAGGAGAAGAGTTGTCATGTTGAGTTAGATCCCCACCGAGCACCCGTCATCAAGAAGATGTTTGAAAAGATAGCTTATGAAAAATACAGCGGCCGGAGATTACACGCTTGGCTCAAAGATGAACTGAAATTCACGACTAAGAATGGCAAGCCACTTACAATCAGTAATATCTATCTGACTCTTCGCAATACCTTCTACTATGGTAGTTTTGAATATCCGAGAGGCGGAGGTCAGTGGTATACCGGCAAGCATACGCCCATTATTACTAAGGAATTGTTTGATGCCGTTCAAGCCCAGATGTCAGACTATGAACTCAAAGGAAGCCATAAGGAGTTTGCCTTCACGAAATTAATGACCTGCGGTCTCTGTGGCAGTGGCATTACCGCCGATGAGAAATTCAAGAAACAGCAGAATGGCAATCTCCATCGCTATGTCTACTATGGTTGCTCAAGATTCCAAAATAAGAATTGCAAATCCGGCTATATGCGAGAGGAAGATTTGATTGAACAACTAGCTGGTCTTATGGACAAGATCGACTTGGACGAGATTGGCATAAAAGAACGAATCAAATCTGAAATCGAACGGCACAAGAAATTCCAATCAGGGCTTCTTGGTATCAGAGAAAAATCAATCAAAGTTGGCGATATTGATATCCGGAACTATGCTAAATATATACTAAGAGACGGGACGATATTGGAGAAGCGGGAGTTACTAACTTGTCTGAGGAGTAAGATAACGATGGCGAACAAAGAAATTAAAATCATCTAGCTGAAAGCAAAGGAAAACCCATCAAATATTCGATGGGTTTTCCTTTGCTTGACTCAACCGAACCGGTGTCGCCTTGACCCCGTTCGGTCGGTCTCACATGCCTGTGCGCCCGGAGGGAATCGAACCCCCACCAACAGCTTCGAAGGCTGCTGCTCTATCCGTTGAGCTACGGGCGCAAATTTGATTTTAAAATTTCTTCACTCCTTGGTGTATTTATTGTACCAAGTTA
>PLYL01000007.1 GCA_003151795.1 Candidatus Yanofskyibacteriota bacterium
CCGCCATATGTCCGTACCTAGGACAATGCTTAAAATACTTGCAATAATAATAAAACTATTGTATGGTAATAAATGTGGATTCGCAATCCTTTAACAATAACAAACGGAGCATGAAAATGAATCCTAGTGCTTTGTCGAAACTGAATCACGAGATAGCGGCAATCATCTTTGACTTTGATGGGACCCTCTATCCCTCCAGCGCCGGTATCGAGAGCCAGATAAAGCATCGATTCCGAACGTGTGCACAGAAAAAACTCAATCTGCCCGGACAGGAGGTTAAAAAACTTCTCCATCGGTATCGAACAGAGTATCGTTCAAGCATACTCGGCCTGAAAGAAAACCACGGTATCGACCCTTTGGAATTCTACGAGGAGCTCTATGGTGGCCTCGACATCAGCACCATGACTCCGAAGCCGAATCTTCGGGAGATGCTGAACCGTCTCTCAAACCAGGTCCCACTCTATGTTTTTTCCAACTCGAACCGCTCCTTCGTTTTACGAGGGCTCGCTCACCTGGGACTTAAGGAATACTTCACCGGGCTGTTTACGATAGAAGACAATAACTTTATTCGTAAGCCGCATCCGGAAGTGTACTTGGCGACGATCAAGCGACTCGGCATTCCGGCGGGCAAAATCCTCATGTTCGATGACATTCCCTCAAGCCTGAAGACTGCCAAAGAGGTCGGATTCTCTACTGTACTTGTTGGCAACGGTCTCCGCGAATCAGGCTTCGTGGATTTGCATACTGGCGACGAGTACGAAACAGCGCCTTGGTGGTGCGACTACGCGGCACAAGACATCGCCACGTTCATCGAGCAGAATCTGCTTGCGGCAAAATGAAAAGGGGCAACACAATCGCGATTGTGTTGCCCCTGTTTTATTAGAAGTTGCAAACCTCATAGACCCAGAAGGTAGCGGTGGAATACGGAAGGAGTTTCGAACCGTTCCGCTGGATCGGTCGAGAGACTTTTCCGCAGAAGCTCTTCGAGCGCCGGGTGTGGATCAGCACCGACATCCTTGAACGAAAAGATGCGGTTTTCGATGACGCGCTGAAGTTTTTGTTCCATCGGAGCTTTTCGCAGATCAGCTTTGGGAATCCCAAAGTCGAGTGCGAGACTTCCAGTGTAGAACATGAACAGGGTCGCACCGAGTGCGTACACCTCCGCGCGAGGTGTGTACTCAACTGGCAGCCCGCTGGAGCGCATTTGCCCTGCAATCTCCGGAGCCACGAAGTAGATGAACCCACCTTTGTACAACAGGTTCGGCTCGTCAATCTTCCTCGCGAGACCCCAGTCGATAACGGTAATCTCGTCTCGCTCCAGGTACGTGTGCGCCGGCTGAACATCTCCATGAAGGTAGCCTCCGGCATACAGTGCGTCGTAAAAACTCGATACCTTGAGGAGAAGCGCCATTATGTGCGAGGTCCGCTCTTCTTGGTTGGAAATGCTTTCACGATAGTGTTTCGCCGCTTGATGGACTTCTTGTCCGTCAATTTCTCGAATGAGCAACCAGTGCTTCCCGTCGCTTTTACCGTGGCCGACGTAGAGATGGTTAGTCAGGTACGGAATCTGGGAGAGAATTTCCGCTTCGCGACCGAGAAGCTTCGCTTTGCTCTTGGATTCCTCGCTCTCTCCGTCGCTATGGAGTTTGAGAATCATGTGCTTACCGCCACGCACGACTTTCAAGACAAGTGTGTCCCTTCTGTCGGCGATTGTTTCGAGATATTCAACCCCGATTTCTCCGAGCAGTTTTTCTGTTTCGTTGTTTAGCTGCATATTTTCCTTTTTAGTGGACGTAACGGCGTTTATGTTCTTCGAGCTCTTTTGCGGACAACTCTTTCGCTCGCGTATAAAAGTTGTTCCCTGCCAGAGTAACAGTTATACGCGTGAAATTCAATTGCGTTGGCTCGTCGCAGAAAGCTTTGAGCGTATGCGCAACATCGGTGTAATCAGCAAGATCATCGAAGACGTTTTGCCCTATATCATTCGATGATTCCAGAGCGGGCCGAAGCCAATCGGCTTGCTCGAAAAACCGCGGGTCCTTTGCCCGCACACTCTCTCGCACCGAGATAAAGTGGCAAGGAGGAACTGGGAGGTTGCGTCCGTCTTTGGATCTCTCCTTTGCATTCTTCCAGAACTTGCCGAACAATATCCCAAGTTGGGTATACCGACATTTGAGCACCCAGTGGGGCCAGCCGAGAAGTTCCTTACCTCGAGAGTCCTTAATGCTCGGGAACTGGAATAGGACATTCTCGCACAGAAGAGGAGGACGTAGCTCCGATATGGACTGGCTTCTAGTGCTTCGCAACAACTCACAGAGGACATATCCGCTTGCAAAGACGATTTTCTCAGCGATGACCGCATCTTCCGTGTCTGAATGAATCACGGTATACGCAGTGCTGTCTTTTCTCGCCGAAGGCTCAATGTATGGGCAGAAACTTGAAGAAACTTCTGCGACATATTTTCGAAACCCTTCTACATCCGGCACGTCTTTGCTCTCGAACGTGAGAACGGTTAGAAGATCGGTCACGGTCTGCTTCCTTTCTTAGATAAAGAAAAGGGACGGGCCAAGATTTGTGTCTCGACTCGTCCCCAGAACTACTGGCTCCCGGCCCGAACTAGTAGGGAGTGCAGTCCCACGAAGCGTAGAAGACCCCCTTGTCGAGATAGTCCTGCCGCCGACGCTGGTTGAGGATTCCATACGTGTCGCGAAACCAGACTTCCGGCAACGGGCCGTAGAGTTTTTCATACGTTCCCGTCCAGTCGATTTCGCCCTCGCCCTTTACGGGTTCGTGGCGAACATCGTGTCCCACCGCCCGGTGGCAGAACACCTGGTATTCCTCGAGCTGTTCCAGCTGACGGTGCCATTCGGTGTCAACGGGACAGGCAGGCATGAACGCCGGTCTGCCCGTCTCGAGTCGATGTGCCTGTGCTACCACAAAAAAGCGACTAAGCTCTGTGGTGGAGCTCTCTGCGGCTGCGACGTGCATGCTATCTCCTCTCTTTTTTGTTAAAAAACTTGGATTGTAAGGAGGCCGTAGCGGACTCCTTATCCATGATTACTATACAGTAGTTTAATTGTTATTGCAAGCAAAATAGATACACTACAAAAAAACAAGAGCCCTCCTTACAGAGGGCTCACGAATGGGACGGCCAGGAAGTAGAGCTCATAGGCGGGTGGCTTAGGTGATCGGCTTGAGTAAATCATCAATCGGAGCATCTGGATCTTTGTGTTTACGGGCCACAATCTCATCAAGCCGAAGAAATGTCTTGACGGTCTCTTGCATGTCAGAATCATCTTCTGACAATTGGATGACTTTCTGCAACATATCAAGAGCCTTCTCTTCTTCTTCATTTGCTTCGTCTGGAAGATTGTCTATGCCACGTAAGAACTTTTCCTGTAAGCCCATCAGCTTACAAAGCGACGATTGATTAACTAGCTCTCTAACCTTATTTTTCTTATCAATGATGTTGGTCATATCGTTAAAGACTCCTAAAAAGGTTACCGAAGAAACTGTCTGCAGCTTGTTGTCCGGATTCACGTCGCTTTGTTGCGGCTTGTTCTCCTTGATTTTTCAAAGATTCTGTAGAATCTACCGTAGTAAACTTCTGACCACTTGTCAATATTTTCTTTCTGTCTCCCACGAGAGCTTCGGCTGCTTCAAGATGCGCCCGCATCGCCGCTAACCGCTGTTCCTCCTCTTCCAAATCAAATAACGATTTAGCTGTATTTCCTTTTATTTCCACCTTCTTTTCTATCCCCTCACGTATGTGCACGGCGACCGTTCTCTGGACTTTTGCAGCTCCTTGAGTTAAAAAATCTTCCCAACTAGAAGGATTGTTTAAGATACCGTTAAATGTTTCTTTACCGATATTTTTTAATGTCGGACCCTTTTCTTTAGCAAATTGAAATCCTTTATATAAATCGGCTAGATTGGTGGCAATCTCCTCAAGCGTCGGCCCTTTACCTTCTGCACGCCTTTGACGCATTTCATTGGTTCTTTCTTCAAGGTAATCCGCTATCTCTTCAATAGAAGACTTATAAGATTTTGTCTTTTGTTCCTGTTTCGGTTTTGGCTGTTCATTCATGTAATTATCTTATGATATCTAATTAATTTATTCAAGCAAGAAAATCTTTTGGGCCGATAGAAAGAGGCCGCGTGCGTGCACGCGGCCTCGAGTGGTTTCTGAACCTTCTGGTCTAAGGAACTGGTCTGATGATAATCGGAGGCACGAGGTCGCCGACCGTCAGTTGGAACTTTTTGCCGTGACTGGCTACGGCATAAGCTGCTCCAACCGCTGTACCGACCGCTGTACCGACAACTAGGCCTTTGACGGCGCCTTCCTTGCCACCGGTAAGCGCACCGAGACCAGCTCCACTACCAGCGCCTGTGATGGCTATACCAATAGCCTTTAGGATACTGCGCGAGTTATCCTTTCGCACAGTAAGTCGAATCGACTCGGTCTGCCGCCCGATGGGGTAACTCCGGCCGCCAGACATAATTGTTTGGGGATGGAGCGTGAGCTCGTACTGATTCTTGTCCGAAGTTTCTTTCACCTCGGTGATATCAAGCACCACGACGCTTTGATCGGGCTGAATCACATTGTTCCGGTACGTGAACGGCGCACTCGGCCTGACTAGCACGATATCCTGCGATTTGTCGGTTGATTCCAGAATCGTGCTGACCACCGAAATCGGCTGACGGGCCAATTGGCGCTGGTTTTCTTGCGCCGCTTCAATCAAGGCCCGTCCGGCTTCAACGCGCTGTTGTATTCGCTGTTGTATTTCCACGCGTTGTCGCGCCAAAGAAGCCTCATACTCTTGCCGTTGTTTGAGCGCAACCCCGTCAGCCTCCTGTTTGGCTTTCAGTTTTGCATCAGCATCGGCTTTCTGTCTGGCCGTTTCTGCGTCCGCCGCCGCCTTCTGCTCGTCTTTGGATTTCTTGTCGTCGTCCAGCTTACGCGCTTCCTGAACCTCGAGATACCCCATAATCTTCTTCCGCAGATTTCGGTCGGCGGGTACTAGCGAATCGCCATTGCTCTCGTACGAGCCCGGGCCATCGTACAGATAGTACGCTTTCTCCTCTTCGTCGAAATACACCCACACGGCAGGTTCCGATTTACCATCCGAATTTGGGATACTTCGGAAGAACGCCGGACTCCCCGCCCGCAAAGATTCAAGCGTGAACAGAATGCGACTGGGCCTCATCCCGCCCGCATTCCTCGCACCAAACGAGATACGCGACTGCGTTTGCGCCGGCAGATGGACCCAGAGAAAAGCCAGAGTAACAGCTCCCAGGCCAATGCCCATGCGCCAGTTGAAGACAGATAGCTTTTTGGCCACCCCCGGCGCCGCGACACTTAGTCCAAGCCCAACAAGTAGAAGGACGAGTCCAACCACTAGTTTGGGATAGAGATTGATGTCGCTAAGCACCATCGTCGCAATCGCGAGAAAATACGCGAAGCCGAGAGAATACATTCCCTGAAGGTTCGCGCCGAATTCTGGAAAACGTTCGGCGGCCTTGTCGCCAATGGTACGTGGAAGAATCGTAACGATGAGCCAATAGCCCGTCGCTCCGCCCATCAGAACAAAACCTAGCACCATGGGGATTTTGCCCCATTCATTTCCGGCCCCGAGCCATATCAATCCCATACCCGCCAGACCGATGACCAACGCTCTGATTGTCGCCGTGACCATCATCTGCCCGCACCATCGCGTGGCAGATACAATCAATTCCACTAATGTTCTCATCCTCGTCTCCTTGAGAAAGGGTTTCGTTTCATCCGTTTTCTGTCGGCATCCATCGTGCGAGTGAGTTGACGCAGACCCTCTACCACATCTCGTACTTCCTCTTTGATGGATGCGCCGAGAGTGTCGATAAATCTCCCAAATCGAGAATTTGATCGGTGACCAGTCTTGTCCTGACTACGATCTTCTTCGAACTTCGCAGTCAAACGTTCGGTTGCGAGAGCCTGCGTTTCCGCATCAAAGATCACTTCCCTATCTTGGACGGTGAAGTCTTTGGAATTAAGGGTAATGACCGACGGCTCCGCTTGACTTCGCCGAACCTTGCCCGCGATGTCTGAAAGGGTATCTCCGAGAACGCGCGATGAGAATTCGCTGATCAACCCGTCGCTGAACGAAAAGGTATGGGCTACTCCAGCCATGCCGTGGCATGCCACCGCAATAACTTCTTTGGCCAACACTGATGTGTTGCCAAGCCGCTGGTTTACCCATTCCCGCTCGAACAGCGGTTCGGTAAAGTGCTCCGACAGCCGATCATGGGCCATCGAAGCCAGCGTTTCCGCGACGATCTGACGTCGCCTATCTCCGAGGACACCAAAGATTTCCTGGATGTTAAAGGGCATTGGAACTCCTTGCTAATACTTTACCACAGATTACAGAAACATCAACTTCTACTCGAGAGACTTTTGAATATACGCCTTGAGCTCCGAGATGGCGATTCGTTCTTGTTTCATGGTGTCGCGGTCGCGGATAGTGACGGTGTCTTTTTTATCACTGCCGTCTTCGCCAAGAGTGTCAAAATCAATCGTCACGCAAAACGGCGTGCCGATTTCATCCTGCGAAAAATAGCGCTTGCCAATATTGCCCCGGTCGTCCCAAGCGACATTGAAATGTTTTTTCAGTTCGTTATAGACGCTTCGGGCTTTCTCCACTAGTTCCGGCTTATTTTTCAACAACGGAAAGACGGCCACTTTATACGGCGCGATTTTAGGATTTAATTTCAAAACTATTCTTTCATCTTCTTCGGTGTAGGCGTCGAGCAAGAAGAATAATAGCGAACGATCTACGCCAGCTGAAGTTTCAATGACCCACGGAATATAACGTTCATTTGTTTCTGGATCTAAGTACGACAAATCTTGACCCGAAAACTGGCTATGTCGAGACAAGTCCCAATCTTTTCGATCATGAATACCTTCAGACTCTTTCCAACCAAACGGTGTTTCGTATTCAATATCCCACGCTTCACGAGCATAATGAGCAAGCTCTGATTTTTCTTGCTGACGAAAACGAATTTTATCCTTAGTCATGCCAAGTCCAAGAAACCAATTCATGCGCTGTTCTTTCCAGTAACTAAACCATTTCTCCCATTCTGCTTGATCAGGTTTGATATACCACTGGAGTTCGGCTTGCTCGAATTCTCGCGACCGATACGTAAAGTTGCCGGGATTGATCTCATTGCGAAAAGCCTTGCCAATTTGAGCAATACCAAATGGCATCTTTGGGTGCATAGAATCAACAACATTTTTAAAATTCACGTGAACGCCAGCGGTAATTTCTCCCCGAAGGTACACGAGTGACTTTTCGCCTTCAACGACACCCAATCTGGCTTCAACGAGCAGGTTGAAAGTTTTTGGTTCAGTCCATTCGACTTTTTCTTTTTTCTTGGCGTGCATTTCTCCATGCGCTTTAATTTCTTCTTCGTTATCAGCGCGAAAACGCTCATGGCAAACTTTACACTCAACCAATGGATCATTGAATGTTGTTGTGTGACCGGAACCCTCCCAAACTTTGGGATTCATCATGATGGCCGCCTGGACGCCAAAAATATTTTCGTGAGATTTTACAACTTGATTCCACCAAGCTTGTTTGATATTAAATTTTAATTCTGATCCAAGAGGACCATAATCCCACGTCCCTTTAAGTCCACCGTATATATCGGAGCCGGGAAAAATAAAACCACGACGTTTACAAAGGGCCACGATTTTTTCTAATTTGTTTTGGGTTTCCATTCGTAATTCTTAATTCTAGATTCTTAATTCTTGCTCGCCTACTGTACCGTGCCGTTGCCCGGCTGGTCAATGGTCGAGCTGGTGTCGAGGTCGAGATTGCTGACGGCGATGTTCTGCTGGGTGAAGCTATCCACGCCGGTAAGCATGGCGCCGGTTAAAACTGGAGCGGGAGTGCCGGATTGAGTTGGAGACGGCGTAATGCTCACTTGAAAGACGAGCTCGTACGCTGGCACGCCGTTGGTGCCGACGCCGGCGGGCAGGGTCCCTAGATTCCAGACGACTTGCGACGTGTTTTTGTTGAAGGTCGGTTGAGCTTGGCCGCTGCCGACGCTGACGACGTTTTTCCAGGTAACGCCCTGGGGCAAGGTGCCGACGATTTTAGCATTGGAAAGCTGGTTGCCCGGATTCGTCACTAGCCAGTGAATCGTAAAGGTCGTGTTCTTCCCGGCTTGGGGCGGCATCGGGCCGGCGGAACCGAACGAGGCGTCGTTGTAATACATTTTCTGGGTGAACGTCGGCTGGCTGGTGATTTTGGTCAAGAGATCGTCGGAAACGCTGATGGTGTCGACGTTGACGGTATCAGGGACATTGTTTGTCGCCAAAGTAATCGTCGCGTGGGCGAGGGTATTACTCGAACCTGAACCGAGCGTGGGTTTTAATTTTACCGAAAAGACAGCTGTGCCATTGGCCCGAGGCGCCAGCGAATCAAAAGCGGGAATAACGGTTGAGTTCCAGCTAATCGTATTGGCCGTAGAATCGTAAAAACCGCCGTACGTATCAAGCGACGATAGGTCGTACATACTGCCGTCAAGTTTAGCGGTTAAAGCCAGTCCGCTGAAGGTAAAGTTAGACGCGTTCGCATAGTGGATTGAGTATAGAAGCGTATCGCCGGCGTGAGAAACATAATCAGCACTGCCGTTCACCGTCGTGTCGAGGTTGAGCAAGGGCGATGAAATCACCGTGGTTACGGTTGTTTTCTCATAATCCACGTAGGTGCCGTTGATGTTGCGTTGCAGTGATACGTTGACGGCTTTTGAATCGCCTTGCTGGCCGGTGAGAACGCCTTGGATGGTGATGCGGGCGCCCGTGCCCTGTTTCACTAAGGGCAAACTCCAGACAGTGTTTCCCGTTGTGGCGCTGGGCAAAACTTTAGTAACCTTAAACCCGTCGGGATAAGCCAGAGTCAACTGCAGATCGGAAATATCATTTGGAGATTGATTGCGATAATCCAGCAGATAGGTTACGGCTTGGCCCGACACCGAGGTCGGCGGACCGACGAGGGTGAGCGAAATTGGCACATCAGAAATGGTCGTTGAAAGCTGGGCGGATTTTTCAAACGTGGATTTCAAATCCCCCGCGTCGAATCCCAGCTTTACGATAGCGACTTTAATGTTCCCTTTATCGCCGACAAGAAACGAATCGAATTCGACGTCTTGAGACGCGCCGGCGTTCAGGTCGGGCTCGTCTATTTCTTGGACATTGCCGTTATTAGGCACGATCTGGCCGTTAACCACAACGGCCGAACTCTGGGGATAAGTGAACGAAAGTTTAAGATGATGAAGGGCGGTTTTGGTCGTGTTTTCGTAGTGGACTTTATAAATCACCTCGTCCCCGACCGAAGCTTGGGTCGGGCCAGTCATGGTCAAAAGCACTCCGCTTTCGGTGAATGACGACCCGCCGTAGAAAAACAAAATGACGCTGATGATTCCCAAGACGACGGCGGTAATGATGGACCAAAAGAGAACTTTTCGCGACATTTGCGAGGCGGGTTTAGTTATAGGCGGAGGAACCGAATAAAGCGGAGTTTGAGTAAAATCAGCCATAGGTCAAAAATTTACAATTATCAGTTTACAATTTTCAATTAAGGAATACCGACCTATTATATCACTTTATCACCTGATAGAGGAAACTAAGAGAGGAGATCTTGCGTCCGACCGTGTATTCAAAGAAGGTATCGAGGGTGGAGTGACGAGCGAGGTTTAGCCTCGCTAGGTCATTCTCGCCCTTCAATAATTCCAAATCAGCCTTTTCAATCAGAACGCCCCGGCCGCCCGCCAAAAAACATTCGGCGCACATTACCCCGCCCAACTCGGTACTCAAAGCGACCATTTTTTCGGGACCAGCCAGCGGATCAACTGAACAGACCACACATCTTTCAATCTGGGGCGCGTAGCCGAGCACTTTCAAAAATCCAGCCTGATGCTTGCGGAACAACGGCAGAATCTCTTCATGCGCCGCGCCTGCCTCGCCGGCAGGCAGGGAATTAAAATCTATCAGCATCGTGTTTAAAAATTCCCAGAGATGAACGTCTTTCTCGTTTTCAAAAGCGATTTTGTCTAGGACTTCGGTAAAAAATTGCACTGCCGCCAATTTCGGCAACGAATCTTTCACTTCGCCGTGCTGGCGGCTCATCACCGCCGAAGAAATAATCGGCATCGATTTGCCGTGAATCACTTCGAACTCAATGGCGTTGAGTAATTCTAAATGCATTGACTGCACCGAAGTCGGCTTGCACACTCCCCGCGCCATCGCCCGCATCGTCCCATAATCCTCCGAATACAAAGTCACAATCTGGTCGTATTCATTCGCCTGCATTTTCCTAATAACAATTGCCTTGGTGCGCATATTATTAAATCCACTTTTTATCTTCCAAAAATTTCTTTACCTGCTGGAATATTTTTTCATGGCCTTGCTCATTGGGATGAAGGCCGTCAAAGAAATCAACATTGTCTAGAATATCTAAATCTAAAAACTCAACTCCGTTCGCAATACATATTTCTTCCATTATCTTGCAATATTTTTGCATGTCTTCATTTCTGTAATAGAAATCTGCCCACGGAACTGGCATAGTCTTTGATTCATCACAATTTTTGAGATCACAGAAAACAATCTTATTCGAAATTGGCTTGGCTCGTTTAATTATCTCTTCGATATTTTGTCTAAATCTATCTTCAGGAACCAATAAATTATCTGGGGAACTTTTATACGACGCATCATTACCTCCAGTTTGAAATATGAGAACATCGGCCGTTCTAATTTTTGCTTCGGACTCAAACCGAGCCAATATCGTATCACTTGTTCCGCCTGAGATACTGCAATTGTACAATTCTATGTCATCACCCTCTTGTCTTCCTCCAAGATAAAACCAGAGCCGGCTCACCCAGCCACCTTTTTCTAAATCCCAACCACCCCACGAAGTACTGTCACCAAATACACAAATGTGTTTTTCCATATTATCTGTAATAGCCCTCTTTTGATTCCTCAGGTTCTTCTAGTGTATTGTAATCAATTGTTATCTCTTCGCCAGCTTTAATATCGCGTGAAGCATAATAATGATACTCCTTATTAATCGTGTTGGGATTTTTCGAGTGATTCAAATACCACCCAACTGGCATAGACCCAAAATCTTTCAGAGCAATCATACTATCCCCCTTATCTATGCAATACTCCTGAAACAATTCAGGTATTTCATTCTTGGGCCTTCTACGATCACCGCCTTTGTCATCATTTCCAAATAATCTTAGATAAGTTCCTTCCTTGATATCGTGTGTGGCAAAAACACCCACACCATAGGTAGCAGGTTTCAGGACAAAAGAAAATTCGGTTGTTTTTTCTTCCATTGATTATTTCTTAATTCCCGACCTAACTTTTGTCAGCTCGGAAATAATTTTTTAAAATCTTGACAACATATTTTCTACCCCATCCAGTTTTAAAATATATCTCTCGTTCTTGTGCGTCTTGTTTGTTTTTATATGCCTCATAGTATATCACTTCAAAAGGTATCCTGTGCTTCGTCGAAAAATTATTTCCGCTATTATGTTCTCTAACCCTTTTCTGAAGATCAGATGTGTATCCGACGTATAAATTTTTATCAACCTGACTTCTTAGGATATATACGTAGAACATAATTAACAAAACTTATGCGGGCTACCGGCCTAAATTTTCGGATATGTTTTCAACTAAGCCGAAGACAAATCCGAAAAATTAGTGCCGGATTCCCAAGGAAATCTTTTTATCTGGGGCCAATAAGGACTCTTTATACAAATCGTAGTCGCCATGCTTGGTTTTCTGTTCCAAAGATTTCAGGACCGTGTCTTTTTTGATTTCTTCGGCCCATTCGGCGATGGCGGAGATTATTTCTTTATCTTCGCTGTGCCAATCCACCATGACGGATTCGTCCATTTGGTATTTGGCTTCTTTGCGCATGTCCTGAATCTGGCGCATCAGTTCGCGGGCATAACCTTCGCGAGTGAGGGCTGGGGTGAGTTCGACGTTGAGCGTGACGGTTTCGGTCTGTTCGGGTTTGTGGTGGACATTCTTCACGTTGAGCTCGTCTTTGATGAGCATCTCTAATTCGCGCGTGAACTTGTCCTGTTTAACCGTCACCGATTCCAGCGGCTGGCGGACCTTGAGTTGTTTGTTTTTGCGTTCCGCCAAGCCGGCCGCGATAACCTCGCGGACTAAAATCATTTCGGCTTCGAGTTTGTCATTTATATATTTCTTCTGAAATTTAGGCCAATCCGCGAGATGGACTGACTCCAATTCTCCATTCATGCGTCGATACATATCTTCAGCCATAAACGGCGTGAATGGAGCGAGCAATTTTGATACATCTATCAATACCGCACGCAATAATGGCAAAGCTTCTTTCCGCCGACGGGACCGGCGGAGCCACCAGTTCGACAAATCATCGGCGACAAATTGCTCAATGGTTCGGCCGGCGGAAGCGACATCATATTTATCTAGATTATCGGTCACGGAAGAAATGGCCCGATGCAAACGAGACATCAGCCATTTATCTAGCGTGGTCAATTTGCCTACATCATTGTTCATTGTTCCCTGTTCATTGTTCCCTGCATACAGTTCATAAAAACGAACACAGTTTTGAAGCGTGAAAAAGAACCCTTTTAATTTGTCTTCAATCTCTTTTGGAATTACGACCTTGCTTTCTCCGGCTGATACGGTCGAGAGAAGATACCACCGAAGAATATCTGCTCCATAAGTTTCCATAGCTGGAATTGCCAACATGGTATTACCTTTGGATTTGGACATCTTCTTGCCATGTTCATCCAGAGTATGCCCAAGTACCATTACGTTTTTATATGGCGCTTTGTGGCCTAAAAGCGTAGAAATAGCCAAGAGGGTCCAGAACCAACCGCGGGTCTGATCAACAGCTTCCACGATAAAATCGGCCGGAAATTGTTTTTTGAAAACGTCTTTGTTTTCGAACGGATAGTGCCATTGGGCGTAAGGCATCGAACCGGAATCGAACCAAACGTCAATCAAATCGGGAATCTTCCTCATCTTTGATTTGCATTTCGGACACTTGATGACGACGTCGTCGATAAACGGCCGATGCAAATCAAGCTCGCCGTATTCATTGCGCGGAATTTTGCGCCAATCGAGTTTGCGGATTTCGGCCAGATTTGGAACATGATACGGAAAGACATCGGGATTTTTTAATTCTTTTTCCGTGTAGCCGTGAGCAATCGCCTGCAATAAATACATGGGCATCCCGTGAGTCACAATCAAAATTTTCTTGTTACGGTGTTTTGATTCCATGTCTTTCATAAAATCAGTAACCCTGGTTCTGACCGATTCGAAACTTTCAGCACCTGAGGCAGTCGGCGGAATCTTATCTTCAAATTCAATCGGATAAACTCTCTCTCCCAATCTTTCATCGGTTTCAACTTTATGATGCAAGGCCTTGCCCGCGATTTCAGCGGTTTCTTTGGTGCGATTGAATGGCGAGGCGTAAATCAAATCAACGCCGTCGAGTTTTAATAACTCCAGCGAGCGTTCGGCAATTACCTGTCCCTCTTCTGTAATATGATACTTGTCAGACTCCAAACGCGAACTTACAATACTTGTCCCAGCCTCACTACGAGTGCTCAAACTATGACGCATCACGTAATATGTATTCTTGGAACCGAGTGATAATTTTTCCAGTTCTTTGATGGAACCAATAGCGGCCTTGTGATCACATTGTGAACACTCCCAGATTGGCAAGGGTGTACCCCAATATCTTTCACGAGACAACGACCAGTCTTTAGCTGCCCGAATCCATTCTCCGAATCGTCCCTCTTTAATGTGTTCCGGAACCCAATTCACGGTCGCGTTGTTGGCGAGCAATTCTTTGTTGATGGCCGACGTCTTTATAAACCATGAGGTCTTGGCGTAATACAGCAATGGCGTGTCGCAACGCCAACAGAATGGATAGTCGTGTTCGTAATTTTCTGTTTTCAAGATTATATTTCTGGTCTGGAGATAATCGACGATAAAATCTTCTGTCGCTTTGTTCTTTTTTCCGTGGTCAATAATCGGCTTGCCCGCCAACCCATCGCCAATCGTGCCGACAAAATTTCCGCGCTCGTCGACGGTATGGATTTTCGGCAATTCAAATTGCGTGCCCAGTTTATAATCGTCTTCGCCATACATCGGAGCAATATGAACTATGCCCGTACCATCAATGGTCGAAACAAAATCGGCTGAATAAACTTTGTATGATTTGTCGGATTTTAATTCCGGCACATCAAAGAGTGGTTCGTATTCCAGACCGGCCAAATCTTTGCCCAACATTTCTTTTTCAATCTGATATCCTTCGCCGATAACTTTTGACACTAAATCTTTGGCAAGAATAAAAGTCTCGTCCCCTTTTTTAGCTCGCACATAATTGATTTCCGGACCGACGGCCAAAGCAACATTTCCCGGAAGGGTCCATGGCGTAGTAGTCCATACCAAAATAAAAGTATTGGGTTCGTTCTTTAATTTAAATTTCAAATATACTGTTTTATCAGTAACTTTTTTGTAACCTTGTGCGACTTCGTGGGCGGAAAGCGGTGTTCCACAACGAACACAGAACGGGACAATTTTGTGAGCTTGGTACAATAACCCCTTATCCCAAATTGTTTTGAGAATACTCCAAATAGATTCCATATAGCTCGTCTCATAGGTAATATAAGGGTGCTCCATATCTAACCAGTATCCCATTTTACGGCTCATCTCTTCGAAGTTTTTTATATACTCGAATGCACCCTCTCGAGCCTTACGATTAAATTTTGCAATTCCATACTCTTCGATTTGTTTTTTATTAGTAAAGCCGAGCTGTTTTTCGATTCCAATTTCAACCGGCAAGCCATGAGTATCCCAGCCAGCTTTACGCAGAACAAAAAAGCCCTGCATGGTTTTATAGCGACCGTACAAATCTTTATAGATACGAGTTAAAAAAAGTCCGATATGAGGTAGGCCGTTAGCAGTCGGTGGACCTTCCCAGAACACAAAACGTTTCCCCTTCCGGCGAAGTTCAAGTGATTTTTCAAAAATATGATGCTCTTCCCAAAAAGCAGATATCTTTTCTTCCCGTTTCGCTGTTTCTGATTTTTCTTTTGTATCCATTATTAAAGTTTGTGCCAAGTTATAACATCGCCTACTTTAATACCGATTTTTCTGGCACCGAGATCTCTTACTTGTCCAAGTTCGAACATTCCGTATGAACTACCCGGAAAAAGAACCCAGGTTCCAGTTTCTTCCGACATCATTCTCGGATTATATGTAGCTACTAATTTTAAATCATTTATCCGTATTTCAAATTTATTACCTATCTCTATTTCTCCTAATTCACCTACAAATTTCATCATTCCAAAATTGTCTATGTGCACTATTGTCCCCTTAACCAAGTTTAGTCTTTGAATGCCATCTGGATCGATAGGGTCACCTAATTCAGAAAGTGCGGTACCTCGAGCCGCAGCTGCAGCAATTTTTGCAGTTACATACTTTCCAGCAAATGAAATAAACTGGCCCTTGTTATATTTCGTCAAATCATACAGCTCTTCACATCCAAAATCCCTAGTTAACCAATCAAAGCTACCCATGTTCCTGCCAATAAAAATTATTCCTCGCTCTTTTGTTTTTCCTATTACATTCATCGGACGAGTTTTTTCGGCGTTTATGGTGGTCATCAATACACTATTCTCAGGATAGGAATCTGCCATTAAACGAACAGCGAAATTCATATTAATTACTGAGAACACCGGCGAAATTGGAACAATTGGTGTAACCACCACATCGGACATTTCTTCGACTTCGCGAGTCAGTACTGCGTGCAATTCATTTGCCGCTATATCTACGCAATCTGTTATATTAACTAGATATTTCTTTTTCATAAATCCTAAAGTTGAGCGTTTCTACCATACCACTAAAAGAGAGGTTTTTCAATCAGATTCTTTCGGGAGTTTTGATACCCAAAACGCTCAAGCCGTGAGAGAGAACTTCGGCCGATACGCGGACAAGAAGTAAGCGGGCGGACATCCGACCGGCGTCTTCATCGTTGAGGATATATACTTTCTCGTAAAAATTATTGGCAAGATTCGCCAGTTCAAAATCATACAGCGCGACGTGCTGGGGTGAGAGAGTTTCGGAGCTTTCTTTGATGACATCCGGAAATTCCAAGAGATGTTTGATTAGATTCAATTCCGATTCTTCGGTTAGTTTGGCCATGTCCGGATTTTGACTGATTGCCTCCCCCGCTTTCGCCAGAATCGCTTTCAAACGCGCGTAAGTATATTGCAAATACGGACCAGAATCCCCTTTCACGGCCAGCGATTTATCAAAATCAAAAATAATATCTCGGCCCGGACTTTGTTTGAGAATTGAATATTTAATAGCTCCAATGGCGACAGCTTCGCGCGTTGCATCTTCTGTCTCGTTGCTTTCTATTTCTTTTAATTTTTCTTTGGTCTGGCCAATAAATGAATCAGCGGTGATGACATCTCCGGTTCGGGACGACATCTTGCCTGATGGTAGGCGCATCATGCCGTGACTAATGTGTCGCGTTTTTGACGCAACATCAGGTATAATAAGCTCCATCACTTTCATTAATACTTTAAAATACTCATTTATCTCATTGCCAGTTACGACAACCGATAGATCGGGACGATATTCATCAAACTTCTTTTTGTTTACCGCCAGCTCTTTGGCTTCATAGACGGGTAAACCTTTTGAATTTATAAAGACCCGAGTATGCAAACCATAGTCTTCGCCCTTGAAAACAATTGCCCCTTCGCTTTCTTTAAAAATATCGGGGTGTGTCTTTATAATTTTTAGGGCATCACCGGCTACTTCGCTTTCAAGAAATTTCACATCAAATTTAGTACCGAGTTTTTTGTATATCCTATCGAACTCTTCAAAACTTAGAGAGAGTCCTTCTTTATATAATTTGTTTATTTCCGAATCAGATTTATCGTAAAGCTTGGTATTAATTTCTTCAATTTCTTTTTTTGCTTGCTCATTATGTTCAAATTCTGTTGCACCTTTCATGTATCCTCCGCCAAGTAAAATTTTACGAAAAACCGCAGGGTCGCCTGATTTTAAAATCTTTAAAGATTGTTGAGCACCCCAAATCGCTTTTGCTACATGCATCCCGACATCCCCCTGATAATTCACCCGCAAAACTTTTGCGCCGGAAGCGGTATACAATCGAGCAATGGTTTCGCCGATGGTGTTCGACATCAAATGACCGATATGAAAAAGCTTGAACGGATTGGGGTCGGTGTACTCAACCATGATTGTTTTGCCTTTCAGACTGTCATTCCGGCCGTAGTGTTCTTGTTTGGAAATATTTAAAAGTTCTTCGTGGAGATATCCCGGCGTTACAAAAAAGTTAATAAACCCGCTCGCCGTTTCGATTTTATTGACGCCAGGAATTTTACCTTTCAAGGCTCCAGCTATTTTTAACGCAATCTCGGCTGGATTTGAGCTCAATCTTTTGCCCAACACAAAGGCCGAACTATTGGCATAGTCCGCTTGATTGTTATTCGGCCGCACGACTTCGATATCAGTTTCAGCCAGGCCACTATTCGGCCAAAGTTCGTGAATAGCAACTGCGAGCGCCTTTTTAATGTCTTGCTTAATCATCTGTCTAGTCTTTTATTTTCACTATGCTAATATACTATCTATATGGATCCCGCACTTAACAAGCATCAGTCTCTTTAGCGGGCGTACCATATTTATATCATATTTAATTAATCAGGCAGAGGGCAAGAGTGTCTTCCTAAAAATAGTCGAGACATATCAACCCAAATGCTTGTTAAGTGCGGGATGGATTCCACTCAATACGACGCGTTGCCCATCGAGGCGGTCAAAAAAGTTTATCCGGGCGTGGTCAGCATTGTTATTTCCAAATATATGCCCACGATTCAGGGCGTGATGCCTTTGCCATTGATGCAATTCCCTAATCCGTTTGGGTTCGGCCAAACACCGGCTGAAGGCGCGCCGCCCACGGCCGGCGAAAAGGTAAAAGTCGGCGGAGGTTCAGGCTTTATCGTCCAAGCTGACGGTTTGATTCTGACCAACAAGCATGTCGTCTTCGATACTGATGCTGACTATACCGTCGTTACTGAAGACGGCAAAGAATACGCCGGTAACGTTCTCGCGCGCGATCCCGTCAGCGATATCGCCGTCGTCAAAATAGATGCCAAAGACCTGCCGGTTGTTAAGCTCGGCGATTCCACCAAACTTGAACTCGGACAGTCAGTCATTGCTATCGGCAATGCCTTGGGTATGTTCAAAAATAGTGTCTCCAAAGGCATCATCTCGGGCATGTCCCGCACCATTTCCGCCGCCCTCGGCACCGACGGTGAGATGGAACATCTGCGGGGCGTCCTCCAAACCGATGTCGCCATCAACCAGGGTAATTCCGGCGGACCGCTCATTAATTTGGACGGCGAAGCCGTCGGCATCAACACCGCCATTATTTTCGGCGCTCAAAACATTGGCTTTGCGATTCCTATCAATTGGGCCAAACAAGACCTCGACGACATTCAAAAACACGGCCGAATTATAAAACCATTCTTGGGATTGCTTTGCTTGCCGCTCAATAAAAAATTCCAAAACCAATACCACCTCGTTCGGGACCGCGGAGCTTTGGTCGTCCGCGACCACCGTCCTAATTCCGTCGCCGTTGTCCCCGGTTCCCCGGCTGACCGCGCGGGCATCAAAGAAAACGACATCATCACCCACGTGAATGGCGAAGAAATCCCAGAAGACACTGATTTGATAGAACTCCTCAAGAAACTAAAAGTCGGCGACGAAATTGAACTCACCATTCTGCGAGCCAGCCAAGAATTAAAAGTCAAAACGGTTCTGGAAGAAAGGAAATAAAAGCGAGTCATTAGATATTTTTACGGCTTCCTTTTGGAGTATTTATAAAAATTATCTCTCATTTCTCTGACCGCCCGAAGCCACTCCTATCGGGCCATGCGGCTTTTCTTTCAGAAAACCCGTTCCCGACATCCTCGAAGCGGTTCCTGGAGAAATCTCAAGATAATTTCTGAAATGCTATCCAATCGTGCAGATTGTAAAAATATCTAATAACTCGCTTTGATTTAGAAAATGTTTGGAGGTGCGCTGATTAGTACCCAAGCGAGAAGTCTCGAAGGCATTTCAGCTTATCCTTCTGGGGTCTGGGGTGGCGTAGTAGAAGCGTCAGCCACCCCATGATATGAGGTCTCGCTGAAGGCGAGTGAAATGCCGAGAGTCTAGATAGCGAATCTTCGCTGGAAGGATTCGACTATCGGTCGAGTCTGGGCACTAATCAGCGCGCCTGATATACTGGCCCCATGGCGGAATACGTGAATAATTCCAGAGCGGGGTTTGATTATGAAATCCTGGAGACGATTGAGGCCGGTTTGGTTTTGAAAGGAACCGAAGTCAAAGCGATCAAATCGGGCAAGGCGTCAATCAAGGGTTCGTTCGTGAAAATCCTGAACGGCCGGCCCCAGCTCATCGGCGCGACCATCTCGCCCTATCAGCCCAACAATACCCCCCCCGATTATGACCCGACCGCGACGCGGATGCTTTTATTATCCAAAAAACAAATCAACGTCATTGATGGCCTCTCCCAATCCCAAGGGCTGACTCTCATCCCACTAAAAATCTACGACACCAAAGGCCGATTAAAACTCCTCATCGGCATCGCCCGTGGCAAAAAGAAATACGACAAACGCTCATCATTGAAGAAAAAAGATGTCGCCCGCGCGAAACAACGCGGAAGTACGGAGGATTAGGCTGTCCTAGGTACGGACATATGGCGG
>PLYL01000019.1 GCA_003151795.1 Candidatus Yanofskyibacteriota bacterium
CACTATGGCCGGATTTGCCCGATCGCCACGCCGGAAGGCGCCAACATCGGTCTCGTCGGCCACTTGGCGATGTACGCCAAGATTTCTCCGCTCGGTTTTATTCTCACGCCCTATATTAAAGTCAAAGATTGCAAAATTACCGCCGAGGTCGTCTATATGGACGCGACCGAAGAAGAGCGCTACATTATCGCTCAAGCTGGCGCCAAGATGGACAAGAATGGCAAAATTACCGGCGATAAAATCCCCGTCCGAATCAAAGGCGAAGCCAACACCGCTCTGGCTGAAGATATTGATTTTATCGACGTCTNNGCTCGAACATGCAGAAGCAGGCGGTGCCGTTGATTTCTCCGGAAGCGCCGTATGTCGGGACGGGTATGGAATCTAAAGTCGCTCGCGATTCCGGGATGCTGGTGATTGCTCCGGAAGCCGGCACGATCACTAAAGTTGATTCCGGCAAGATTGTCCTGGAAACCGACAAGGGCAAAGAATATGAGTTCAAACTTCTCAAATTCCAACGTTCCAATAAATTTACGGCTTTAAACCAGCGACCGATTGTCCTGAAAGGCGAGAAAGTTAAAAAGGGCCAAGTACTGGCCGACGGGCCTTCGACCGAAGGCGGCGAGCTGGCCTTGGGCAAAAATCTCCTCGTGGCCTACATGTCCTTTAAGGGCGCCAACTTTGAAGACGCGATTATTCTTTCGGACCGTTTAGTTAAAGAAGATGTACTCTCCTCGATTCACGTTGAAGATTACGCCATGGACGTGCGCGATACCAAGCTGGGACCGGAACTGACCACCTACGACATTCCGAATGTCGCCATGGAACGCTTAAACGACCTGGATCCGGACGGCGTGGTTCGGGTCGGCGCCGAAGTCCACTCCCAAGATATCCTCGTCGGCAAGATTTCTCCGAAAGGCGAGTCCGACTTAACCGCCGAAGAACGATTGCTGCGGGCTATCTTCGGCGACAAATCCCGCGACGTTAAAGATTCCTCGATGCGCCTGGAATACGGCCGCCAGGGCCGAGTCGTCGATATTAAAACTTTCACTCGCGAAGAGGGCGATAAGCTCGACGTGGGCGTCATTAAGCGCATCGAAGTTTCGGTGGCCCAGCTCCGCAAAATTCAAGTCGGCGACAAACTGGCCGGCCGGCACGGCAACAAAGGCGTTATCTCGGTCATCTTGCCTCAAGAAGACATGCCTTTCCTTGCCGATGGCACCCCGATGGACATCGTCCTTTCCCCGCTCGGCGTTATTTCGCGTATGAACATCGGTCAAATCATGGAATCTCACTTGGGTCTTGCCGCTAAAAAACTTGGCTATAAGGCCCAGACGCCGGCCATGGCCGGTCCAGGCGAAGACGCCATCATGGAAGAATTAAAGAAAGCCGGTTTTCCGGTCGACGGCCGCCAACAGCTCTATGATGGCAAGACCGGTTTGCCTTACGCGAAACCGGTCCACGTCGGTATTACTTATTTCTTAAAACTGATTCACATGGTCGAGGACAAGCTCCACATGCGTTCTATCGGGCCGTATTCGCTCATTACCCAACAGCCGTTGGGCGGCAAGGCCCAATTCGGCGGCCAGCGTTTCGGCGAGATGGAAGTTTGGGCCTTGGAAGGTTATGGCGCCGCGCATACGTTGCAGGAAATGCTGACCATTAAGTCGGACGATGTTTTGGGCCGGGCCAAGACTTATGAATCAATCGTCAACGGCGAAGAAATCAAAGCCCCGCACCTGCCAGAATCATTTAAAGTTTTATTGTCGGAAATTAAAGGCTTGGCATTGAATGTCGAGTTAATGGAACGATAAACAAAATGGATCTAGCATCAATAAAACTAAAGGTCGCGTCGCCGGAAGATATTTTATCATGGTCCTACGGCGAAGTGACCAAGCCGGAAACCATTAACTACCGCACCCAAAAACCGGAGCGGGAGGGTTTGTTTTCGGAAGCCATTTTCGGGCCAACCAAGGACTGGGAATGTTATTGTGGCAAGTATAAGCGCATCCGCTATAAGGGCATCATCTGCGACCGATGCGGAGTGGAAGTAACTCGCGCTATTGTTCGACGCGAACGCATGGGCCATATTAAACTCGCCGCCCCTGTCGCTCATATTTGGTTCTTGCGCGGCGTGCCATCCAAAGTGGCCGCGATTCTCGGCGTCTCTTTGCCGGAACTGGAAAAAGTCGTTTACTTCGCGAGTTACATTGTGATGAAAGTTAACGAAGAGCTCAAAGCCGAAGCGATGAAGCGCATCGAAGGCGAATTTAAATCAAAAATCAAAAACGTCAAAAACGCGGAAGAGGAAGAGGCCCTCAAGGAACTCAAAGACCGCGAAAAGAACAGTCTGCGGAACTTGCTCAAATACCAAGTCGTTTCGGAATTGGATTTCCGCGATTTGTCTTTGAAGTACGGCGAAGTTTTCGAAGCCGGCATCGGCGCCGACGCGGTCAAGAAATTGCTCGAAGAATTAAATTTTGACGATATCATTCCTCGACTAGAAGGAGAAATCAAAAACGAAAAGAATCCGCTCGAGTTCCGCAAGATGTCGCGCCGCTTGCGCTTCATCCGCGGGATGCAGAACGCCGGCATCCGTCCGGAATGGATGGTCATCTCGATCTTGCCCGTCATCCCGCCTGCCTTGCGCCCGATGGTGCCGTTGGACGGGGGACGCTTTGCCACTTCCGACTTAAACGACCTCTACCGCCGGGTGATTAATCGCAACAATCGCTTGAAGCACTTGCTGGAATTGAAAGCGCCGGAAGTTATCACCAAAAATGAAAAGCGCATGCTCCAAGAAGCCGTGGATTCTCTCATCGACAATTCGATGAAGCGCAACCAGTCCGCGACTGCCGCTTCGACAGGCCAAAAGCGGGCCTTGAAGTCTCTCGCCGACATGTTGAAGGGCAAACAAGGCCGTTTCCGCCAGAACTTATTAGGCAAGCGCGTCGACTATTCCGCTCGGTCCGTCATTGTCATCGGTCCGGAATTAGAAATTGATCAGTGCGGTTTGCCAAAGCGCATGGCCCTGGAGCTCTTTAAGCCATTCGTCATCGGTATTTTAATCCGCAAAGAACTGGCCCACAACATCAAATCCGCCAGCCGATTGATTGAACAGGAAACGCCGGATGTTTGGGCCGCTTTGGAAGAAGCCATGAAAGATAAGCTGGTCTTGCTTAATCGCGCGCCGACTTTGCACCGTCTCTCCGTGCAGGCTTTCAAGCCGAATTTGATTGAAGGCAAGGCCATTAAAATTCCGGGCCTCCCCGTCACGGCCTTCAACGCCGATTTCGACGGCGACCAAATGGCCGTCCATTTGCCTCTCACTGACGAAGCGCAACGCGAAGCTCGCGAATTAATGTTGGCTAGTCACGCTATCTTGAAACCGGCCACCGGCGAACCGGTTGCCGCCGCGAGAAACGATATTGTTTTAGGCTGCTATTATCTCACGGTTGCCGCCGATGGCGTCAAAGGCGAAGGCAAAGTATTTTATTCATTCGAAGATGCGCTGTTGGCCTACGAAAATGATATTGTAAATATTCAGGCCAAGATTAAAGTTCCCAACCCTGATGCCAAGGATGGCAAGTTTGAGATGTTTGAAACCACCGTCGGCCGAATTATTTTCAATCAATCATTACCGGCCGGTCACCCGTTTGTAAACAAGAAAATGACAAAAGGCGAACTCAAGCATATTGAAATGGATATCTGGGACGAACGCGGCGAAGCCGTGACGGTTCAATTCCTGAACAATATTACTCAACTCGGATTTCACTATGCCACGATGTCCGGTGTTTCCTGGACGATTGCCGACTTGCATTTGCCCTCCGAAAAACCGGCCATTATTGCCGCCGCCGATAAACTCATCGAAGAAAATCGCGCGTCTTACGACAGTGGTTTATTGACCGAACACGAGCGCAAATCAAAAGCCATCGAGATTTGGACGGAAGCTAAAGCGAAATTGTCGATTCTCGTGAAGCAGCAGCTCAAGCCGAGCGATTCAGCTTTCATGCTTGTCGACTCTAATTCCCGCGGTTCCTGGTCAGTGCTCGACCAGCTCATGGGCATGCGCGGTATCGTGGTCAATCCTTCCGGCGAATTGATGGAATTGCCGGTTAAAAATTCGCTCAAAGAAGGGATGCAGCCGCTGGAATACTTTATCTCGACGCACGGCGCCCGCAAAGGTCTCGTCGATACGGCTTTGAAGACCGCTGAAGCCGGTTACCTCACCCGCCGTCTCGTTGATGTCGCTCAAGACGTGGTAATTCTGGACGAAGACTGCAAAGACAAAGAAGGTTTCACTTTATACGCCGAAGATTCTAAATTTAGCGGTGAATCGCTGGCTCGGCGCATCAAGGGCCGCGTCATTATGGACGATATCGTTTCGGCTGACGGCACCGTCATTGCCAAGAAAGGCAAGGTCGTCGATAAAGAAACTTCCAAGAAGATTGAAGAACTCAAGCTCCCGACGATTCGGATTCGCTCTGTCGTGAAGTGTAAATCCGCCAATGGCATCTGCCGTTTGTGCTACGGCTATGACTTATCTAAGAACGAACTCGTCAATTTGGGCGAAGCCGTCGGGATTGTCACCGCGCAAGCTATCGGCGAACCGGGCACCCAGCTCACAATGCGCACTTTCCACACTGGCGGCGTCGCGGGCGCCGGCGGCGCCGACATTACCATGGGTCTGCCTCGAATCGTGGAAATTTTCGAAGCCCGCTCACCGTCCTTCAAAGCTGTCATCTCTGACGTCGACGGCAAAGTTATCGCGATCGAAGAACGCGCCAAAATGCGGGTCATGATTATTGAAGTGGCGATAACGGGCGAAAAGCGCGAATACGCTCTCACCCCGAATATTCCCACTATGGTTGGTATCGGCGACCTTGTCGGCGTCGGCCAGCAGTTGAGCGAAGGCAACGTCGATCTGCGGGAACTCTTTGAAACGACCGGCGACATGGACCTGGTAACTCGCTACATCGTCCGCGAAGTTCACGGCATCTATTCTCCAACGGGCGATAGTGTCAACGATAAGCACGTCGAGCTGATTACGAAACAAATGTTCTCGCGCGTGAAGGTCCTTGATCCGGGCGATACGGAACTTCTAGCCGAATCCGTGGTGGAAAAGCGCAAAGTGCTGAACGAAAATGAAAAGATTAGATCGGAACAGTCCGCCAAAGGCGGATCCGCCTCTGGCGGAAAACGGGAAGCCACTTATGAACAGCTCTTGATGGGCGTCTCAAAAGTCTCGCTCTCGACTGACAGTTTCTTATCCGCCGCTTCTTTCCAACAGACCGCCGCCGTTCTCATCGAGGCCTCCCTCATGGGCAAAGAAGACCACCTCCGCGGTCTAAAAGAAAACGTCATCATCGGCCGGCTTATCCCGGCTGGGACGGGATTCCAGTCTCTCGAGTAGCTGGTCATAGTTTAATATAGCACCTAAAATCGCTTGAAAAGGCGGTTTTAGGCTACTTGACTTTACTCTATTAATCATGCTATAATATCAAAGTAAGGCTCAAAGCCTACATGTTCAGCCCCTTCAGGCTTTTTACAAGGAGAACTACATGAAAGTGCAACTTTTACTTGATGGAAAGTACATTGGTGATGTGGATCTTCATCGGTTGCCGTATCTTGGTAACCGAATCGTCAGTGACGAAGGAGGCAAGATCTACGTTATCAGGGGCGTAGAGTCAGAAGAAGGTTCTATGCCTAAAGTCAAAATTTGCGAGGAAGTTAAGATTAATAACTAGTCGCTGAAGGCGACACAACAACAAGGAGGCAGTCATGTTGAGCATGTTCGAAGTCATGAAGCCGGTTCTCCGGTCTGTCGGGGTCACTCCGCGCGAAGACTGGGACGCGACCAAGCGTCAGATTCACGGCATGGCCATCGCGCAGGTCTCGCGGGCCAACCTCCGGCTGGAGACGGAAGCCAAGTGGCGGACGTTGGGTCGCTGGACCCAAATGAATCCGCTGGCCATTCGGTACAAGAAGGCGGAGTAGTCAAACACGGAGACGGCACGGCGCGGTAAAGCCTTTAATTTAAGTCGTCGGGTAGGAAGGCCCGGCACAAATAGGCTTATGCGGAGTCGCGACCCGCGGGGAACAGCCGAAAACCAACCCCAAAACTTCCAGCAACGCCGTTCGAAAGAACGGCGTTTTCTATTCTTGATAATCACCTTGTTTTTATATCTAGATTAGAGATAATGTAAGCACATGGCCAGGTAGTGAAAATTCGACAGGGTTTCTTATGCGCGATGTATTAACTACAATGGCTGTTTTAGATAATTTAAATTAAATTTTACTTAACGTTTAGGCCAGAGAAACCTAAGCGCAAGTCGAATTTCTACTACCTGGCATGGCCAAGAACGGCAAAAATAGGGGAATCGAGGATAAGGAGCCGAAAAGACGGGGGCGGCCGCCGAAGGAGGAGAAAGTCCCCAGGTTTGATATTGGCCAAGAGACGAGAAACAGTATCTGGGGTGTTGTTGCTTTTAGCTTAGCATTGTTGAGTTTGTTAAGTTTCGTCGGCAGGGCGGGCAGAGCGGGGGAATTGTTTTCGATGATTTCCAAATCATTGTTCGGTTGGGGGTTCTTTATAATTCCGGCGGCGTTTGTTTTTCTCGGCTTATCATTCATTAAATCGCTTTCGCGCAAAGTTTATTCCAGTGCCGTGTTTGGAACGGTTTTGTTTGTGCTCACGTTTCTGGGTATTTTATATATCTTTGGTGGCGGGGACACTCAAGCTCGCGTCGCGCAGGGCGGTTATCTTGGCTTGATTCTCGGCTACCCCTTGCTGGCTTCGGTCGGATTCACGGCTTCGGCGATTATTCTTCTGGCCCTCGGTGTCATCGCTATTCTCGTCTCTTTAAATATTTCCATCGCCAGTCTTTTTGCCAAACCGCCGGAAGAAATCGGTTCGACCGACGTAATTGTGAAAAAAGGCAACGAAATCGTCGACCAAAAGAAGCCCGAGTTTAAGACGGCCATCACGCCGATTAGCGCTCGGGCGGTCAAGGCCGAGCCGATGAGCGACAAAGAATTCGTGATTAAAAACCTCAAGCTCGGCAAATGGACGCTGCCGTCGATTGATTTATTGAATGAAGACCAAGAAGAAGCCGTAACGGGCGATATCAATGCCAGTGCCACCATTATCAAGCGCACGCTGTCCAATTTCGGTATTGATGTCGAGATGGGCGAGGTGTCGATCGGGCCGACCGTGACCCAGTTTACATTGCGTCCGGCGGTGGGCGTGAAACTGTCGCGCATCGGGGCTTTGAATCCGGATTTGTCTTTGGCTCTGGCCGCTCATCCGATTCGAATCGAAGCCCCGATTCCCGGCAAGTCTTTAGTTGGGATTGAAGTCCCCAACAAAAAAGTGGCCATCATTGGTTTGCACAATATGTTTGATAGCGATGAATTCCAGAAATCAAAATATTTCTTGCCGCTGGCCTTAGGCCGGGACGTCTCGGGCACGCCCATTTTTGCCGGTCTCGAGAAGATGCCCCACTTGCTGGTGGCCGGCGCCACGGGCACGGGCAAGTCGGTCGCGATTAATGCCATTCTCCTTTCGTTGCTGTACAAGCATTCCCCCAACGCGCTCAAACTGATTCTGATCGACCCCAAGCGCGTGGAGCTGACTCTATATAATGGCATTCCCCATTTGATTACGCCCGTCATTACCGATAATAAGAAAGTCATCGGCGCCTTGAAATGGGCCATCGGCGAGATGGATCGGCGCTACGACCAGCTTTCCCGAGTCGGTTCCAAAGACATGTTTTCCTATAATGCTAAGATGACTGACAATGGCGAGCCGATTATGCCGGCGATTGTCATTGTGATTGATGAGCTGGCCGATTTGATGGCGGCCTATGGCCGAGACGTGGAAGCGGCGATTGTCCGTCTCGCCCAAATGTCGCGGGCCGTCGGGATTCACTTGATTCTCTCGACCCAGCGTCCGTCGGTGGAAGTGATTACGGGCTTAATCAAAGCCAATATTACCTCGCGTATCGCCTTGGCGGTGCCGAGCCAGATTGATTCGCGCACGATTTTGGATATGCCCGGCGCTGAAAAATTGCTGGGCAAAGGCGATATGCTTTTCCTTTCCGGCGATACGGCCAAACCCCGCCGGGTGCAAGGCGCGCTCGTAACCGAGAATGAAGTCCATGACGTGGTTAAATTTATCAAAGTCCAAGGCGACGCGCTTGAAGTCAGCAACGAGCAGTCTCTCCAAGTTGATTTCAACGCTCCGATTTCGCGTCTTGGCGGCGACGGTGATAATGATACCGAAGACGATATGTATCCCGATGCCAAGCTCGTGGTCATGGAAGCCGGCAAGGCTTCAGCTTCGTTGCTCCAGCGCCGCCTCCGCGTCGGCTACGCCCGCGCCGCCCGCTTGCTCGATATCCTCGAAGATCGCGGCATCATCGGCCCCGGCGATGGCGCCAAACCCCGCGAGGTCTATCTGAAACCCGAAGCCCGCGAAATTGAACATGGCGGTATCTCCTCCGCTTCCATGGCTCCTAGTCCCGAATTAATCAGCGCCGATACACCCGAAGCTGAACAAGGAGACGATTCGATTTAAATTAAACCCAAACCCCCGACTCGACCGATAATAAACCTGCTCCTGCGGCAGGTTTTTATCTAGACGCTCGGGTCCTCACCAAGCTCCTCGGCTCCTGTCTCCGCCATCATCGACATCCGCCTAGCTTCGGACCCTGCGCGACTTCTCGCTGTGGGTCAGGGTTTAATTTAAATCTTTATAAATTTTCGCAAGCTTACTCATACTAATTTAAACATTTCGACTGACGCCTCCGTCTCTTGCTGAAATTTTAGAAATAATGCCGAGTCAACAAAAAGGATGTTTGTAGCGGTAGCGTAAATCAGGTGGCCTTTTTGTTCGGCATTATGAGTTAAATTTAAGACAAGAGGACCGGTGGAAGGAGATGGATAAATTAGTATGAGTAAGCTTGCATTCCTGTACCCATTTTGTAAGATGAATTAGCTAAATTTTAGGGACTTATATACATTGTAACACTG
>PLYL01000017.1 GCA_003151795.1 Candidatus Yanofskyibacteriota bacterium
AAGTAACCGGTGAAGACACCGCCACTCTCCACCATGTCGTCATGACTGGCGATCAAGCTGTCGCTCAAGATTCCCAGTTCTTCAACAAGGTTTTCTGCGTCAACAGTCTAGAACAAAACTGGTATACCATGGGTTATGACTACACTTCTTTGAGTCAGATTCAGCCGTATGTCCGCGGTGGTGTTGGTGCGATGCCAACACCAACACCGACAGCGAGTCCAAGTCCCACCGCTACACCGACGCCGACTCCAACTCCAACGCCCAGCCCAACAGCTACGCCCACACCGTCACCAACAGCCACCCCAATACCAGAACCGACACTCCTGTCTATATATCCGACCCTTCCGACGACGGTCAAATATGGAGCTCAAATTGAACTTTATGGTACCAACTTTAAAGATGCCAATGGTAATCCTCGCGTTCAATCAATTGGCATTGGAATTTCTGGCAATAGTAATAGTAATGGAAATGCCGTATGGCTAGTCACGACTGGCACCAATATCCAGGACAGCCAGACCATTGTTACTACCGTGAAGTATAGTTACGTCGGAACATTTGATGTGTGGATTATCAATTTTGACGGAACTACTAGTGTTTTGCGGCAGGCAATTACGATAACTCAATAAGTCAATGATTATCGCGAGATAGTCTCTACAAGAGCTTCTCTATTTGGTGGATGGTAGCTTCTATATTAAAGGCGAATAGGAGGCGCTGGTGGGCCTGGATGCCCATCTCTTGGGCTTTGTGAGTATTATCTAATAGGGTCAGGACTCGTTCGGCAATCTGGTCGGAATTGCGCGGTTCGACAATATAGCCGCTGACGCCATCCTCGATGATTTCGGGCACGGCGCCAACGCGAGTGGCGATAATAGGTAATTTGGCCGCCATGGCCTCCAGGACGGCCCAGGGGAAGCCTTCTTTGACCGAAGGCAGGACGAAGAGGTCAAAAGCATGCAGGTATCGGCCCGCGTCTTCTTTCTGGCCCACGAGCAGGACTTTTTCAACGAGGCCTTTATCTTCAATCATTTTCTTGAGCGTGAAACGTCCCATCCCATCGCCGATAACGCACCACACGACATCAGCGCGGTCGATTTTACTCGCCGCTTCAATGGCGTATTCGAGGCCTTTGGCGGGATAGAAATTGGCGATAACGCCGATAACTTTCTGGGAATGAGGCAATACCAATTGAGCGCGGGCTTCTTCTTTGGTGAGAAAGTTAATTTTATACGGGTCGAGGCCATTGTGAATTAAAACAATTTCTTGGCGAGGTTTGATGCCCAGGGCTTTGGCTTGGGCGAGATCAGGGGCGTTGTTGACGACGATGATGTCTTTCCAAGGCGCGCTTATTTTCTCGAGTGTTCGCCAAAGGGCTTTTTCCCAGGCCGACCAGGGGTCATTGAATGTCCAGCCGCCGATGCGGTAGATAACTTTCGGCCGGGGCCGGCAGGCCCGAGCGGCCCAGGCGCCGATAAAACCGGCTTTAGAACTGGACAAGAAAAGCGTGTCCGGTTTTAATTGGCGGATAAGTTTTCTGATTTGGCCGATGGCCCGGACATCGGAAATCGGGTCGACGCCGCGTTTCAGGGCCGAGAGGACAAAGACGGGGATTCCCAGTTCAATCAGAGCGCGCGACAGGGCACCGTCGCCGTCAGACCCGACGCCGACCGAGAGGTCATAAGCGTCTTTTTCGGCTTGCTTTATGAATTGAAGAATAAACTGTTGAGCCCCGCCCAGTTCCGATTGAGTGATGACAAAAAGAACTCGCTTTTTTTGGATGGGATGAGGTCGCTGGAATGGGTTGATTTCAGTAGGCATTTATGGCAGAATAATAGCATAAATGCAGGAGAAATCAAGAAAAATATTAATTTTAACGACCGCCTACCTGCCGCAAATCGGCGGTTCGGAACTGGCCATCAAAAATATCACCGACCGCTTGCCGGAGTTTAAGTTTGATTTAATCACTTCTCGATTTTCGCCAGACGCCCAGGCGCATGAAAAAATAGGCCAGGTCGACGTGTACCGGGTCGGCAATTCCCTAAGCCGATTTTCTTTTTTGCTGCCTAAAAATTTCTTACCGATTGCCGTGTTTTTGAAAGCGCGGCGGTTAATAACCCAGCAGGGCGAGTACGATTTGATTCATGCCTACCAAGCTTCGCAGGCGGCCGGCGGCGGCTGGCTGTTGAAATGGGCGTATCCGCGAATTCCTTTCCTAGTGACTGTCCAGGAAGGGAAGATATTAAGTGAACAGTCATGGCTCACTAAATTATTTCGATATCTTATTTTTAAAAAAGCGGACCGGGCGACCGCTATCAGCAACTATCTCGCGGAATATGTCGCGTCCCAAAATAAAAATCTCCTAGTTTCTATTATTCCTAACGGAGTGGACGCAGCGAATTACGAATTACGAATTATGAATTACGAATTAAGACAAAAACTGGGAATGAAACCTGATGAAAAAGTAATTATAACCGTATCGCGGTTAGTGCCAAAAAACGGAGTAGAAGATTTGATTGATGCGTTCGCGTATGCTCGGCAGCAATCCAGTAACCCATTAAAGCTTATTATCGCCGGCGATGGGGAATTGAAAGAAGGTTTAAAAAACAAGATTAGGAATTTAAAATTAGACAACAATGTTTTAGTGCTCGGAGAAATACAATCAGAACAGATTCCGGATTATCTATCATGCGCGGATGTGTTCGTGCGACCATCATTGTCCGAGGGTTTGGGTACCGCCTTTTTAGAAGCGATGGCTTCAGGGGTGGCTATCATTGGGACGCCAGTCGGCGGTATACCGGATTTTTTGAAGAATGGCGAAACGGGCTTGTTTTGCGAGCCTAGAAATCCGCAGGATATTGCTGATAAAATTATTGAAATTATCCAAAATCAAGATTTAAGAGAAAAATTAATAAAAAATGCCAGAAAGCTCGTGGAAGAAAAATATAATTGGGACACTATCGCCCAAGAATTTAAAAAAATCTATGGCCAATAGAGGTATTTTAATTGTGACCGGCATATTCCCGCCCGACATCGGCGGGCCGGCTTCATATGCCGCAACGATTTCAAAAGAATTATACAACCAAGGAATAAAAGTGGGCGTGCTCTCCTATTCAAAAAAATTTAATACCAAAAAAATAGATGCCCAGTATCAATATAAAGTAATGCGAGTTTGGGGCGGCTGGCCGATTTGGATTAAGCATGCCATTTTTGGCCTGAAACTTCTTATGGTTCTTCCGAAATATGATACGGTGTTTGCCTTGAATATTTGGAGTGCTGGTTTTCCAGCTCGAATTGCCTCTCGAATATTAAAAAAGAAATTTATTGTAAAAATAGTCGGTGATTATGCCTGGGAAGTCGCTGTCGGCAAAGGTAAAACCAATTTATTATTGAATGATTTTCAGAAAAGCAAAAAACGGGGCTGGATTGGAATGCTCTATAAATTTCAAGGCCTCATCTGCAAAGGTGCGCACATTATTATCGTTCCGTCGGAATATTTAGCCGACATTGTCGAGGGTTGGGGCATTCCCCGCGTGAAAATCAAGGTCGTTTACAACGGTTCCGATTTTAAAGCTTCTCCTCTGCTCAAAGAACAAGCGAAGAAAAAATTAGGCCTCACGGGCAACGTTTTGTTTACCTGGGGCCGGCTGGTGCCTTGGAAAGGCTTTCGGATGCTGATTAAAATTATGCCCCAGCTGGCCGAGGTGAATCAGTTTCTCCGATTGGTGATTGTCGGTTCCGGCCCGGATAAGCATATTTTGGAAGCGATGATAAAGAATTTACGGCTTGAACGAAAGGTGATTCTGGCCGGCCGAAAAAATCTGAAAGAAGTGGCCGAGTATCTGGCGGCGGCCGACCTCACCGTTTTGAACAGCGGCTATGAAGGATTTTCCCATCAGATTCTGGAAGCGATGATTGCGGGCGTGCCCTTAATCACAACCAACGCCGGCGGAAACAAGGAAATCATCCATCAGGGCCAAAACGGAATCATGGTGAAATATAATGACGAATTTAATCTTATTGAAGTGATTCGGGCAGTTTGGAATAATCCCGAACTGCAAGCGCACTTCATCGAAGAAGGCAAAAAGACCGCCGCCTATTTCAGCGTCGAAAAAATGTTTAAGGAAACAGTTGCCTTATTACAAGCCCAACTATGAACCAGAATTTGATAATGATTACGGGGCTCGGTTCGGCGGAAGATTTAGCCCGAGGTAAAAAAGGCGCCTTTTATAATACCCTGGAAGAGTTCCATAAATACTGGAACAGGATTGATATTATTGCGCCCAGAATTACGAATTACGAATTACGAATTACAAATTTGTTTGGCAATGTGCATATTCATACTTCTCCATGGCCTCTCGTATTTCATCCTTGGTTTTTCTTGAAGGAAGGAATGAGGTTGCACAAGAAATACCATTTTGACTTAATGACGGTTCAGGACTTTCCGCCGTTCTATAACGGTATCGGCGCGTATCTATTATCTCTCGCGACTCGTGTCCCCTATATTCTGGAAATAATGCACGTTCCCGGTTTACCGAAGGCCGGCTCGTCGAAAGAATTGATTTATAAGTACCTAACGAAGTTTTTTATCCGTTTTGATGCGCGTCACGCTCGCGCGGTTCGAGTTATTAACCAAAAACAAACCAAAGATTTTTTGATTGAAGCGGGCGTGCCAGCCAACAAGATAAAATATATCCCCGCTTTTTATATCGACCTTGATATTTTTAAACCCGAACCAATTGAAAAGAAATATGACATCGTCTACGCGGCCCGCCTCGAGCGGAACAAGGGAGTTTTAAATCTGATTAAAGCGATAGAAATTATCCGGCAAAAAATTCCGGAGATAAAAGCGTGTATTATCGGCGATGGTCCGATGCGGGCGGAGATTGAAAACTATATTCGTGAACATCGGCTTGAGAACAATATTGAATTGACGGGCTGGCTGGCGGGTCCGCAGGACGTGGCGCGGCGCCTGAATCAATCGCGCATATTCGTAAACCCTGCGTTTAACGAGGGCGGTCCGCGCGTGGCCCTGGAAGCCATGGCCTGCGGGATTCCGGTCATTACCACAAAGGTCGGAATTATGCTCGATATTATAAAAGACGGCGAGAACGGAGTCTTTTCCGGATGGTCTCCTCAAAATCTGACCCAAGCGGCAGGCACAGTGTTGGATTCTCCAGCATTGGCGGATTCATGCGCCCAAGCAGGCCTTCGAACAGCAGATCAGTTTGAACGAAAATCCAGTATCAGGCATTACGCTGAATTTTTGCATCATATATGAAACTTCTCTTAATTGTTCAAATGGTTGATGCCCATGATGACCACCGCGGATTTTTAATTGACTGGATAAAGGAATTCGCGAAAAGATATGAAGAGGTGGCGGTCATAACGGTCGGAAAAGGCATCTTTGAACTTCCGTCGAATGTTCGCGTCTACTCATTAGGCAAAGAGGCGGGCGTTTCAAAAATTGTTCAGGCAATCCGGTTTTATTGGTATCTCACGCAACTCGCGCCGCAAGCCGACAGTATTTTTGCCCACGCCTCGCCGATATTCGTTATTGCCGGTTATGCGGTTTCCGGCTTCTTGGGGAAACCGATTTATTTGTGGTATGCCCATAAATCGATAACATTCAAACTTAGGGTTGCCGAGTTTTTGGCGGATGGAATATTCACTTCAACGCCGGAAGGATTCCGCCTGCCATCCCAAAAAGTTTTTTGCGTCGGTCAAGGCATCGATATGAAGCGTTTTTCTCCGGGAGATTCACCGGCGCGACTCGATTCAATCATTGCCGTCGGCCGCCTTTCGTCCGTTAAGCAGCATGAGATTATCATCAGAACTGTCGCCGAGCTGAAAAATATGGGCCGGGAATTTACTTTGACGATTATCGGCGCGTCGACCCTGCCGAGCGATGTTTCGTACGAACGCCATTTGAAAGAATTAGTGAAGGAACTCAACCTCGAGGCTCTAGTTTCATTTTTGGGCAAAATCAGCAATGCCGATTTACCGGCTCATTATCGGGCTCATCAGTTTTATATTAATGTCGGCAAGACCGGAAGCCTTGATAAAACTATTATCGAGGCGATGGCTTGCGGATGCATACCATTAAGCTCGAATGATTCCGCCCGCAAAATTCTTCCGGCGGAGCTCGTAATATTAAATGAAAATCCGGAATCCATAGCCCGCCAAATCTTGAATGTTCAAGCTCATTCTATCCCGGAGTCTCTCGTTGAATATGCGGTGAAACATCATTCTTTAGCCGGCCTCGCAGAGAAAATTAAAGGCATTATGGTCGGGATCATACCTGAACCACGAGTGATCATTGCCGGGTACGCTTATATAAGAGAAAATTATTTTCGGACTTTTGATTTCTTTCCTTCCGGAAGCCAGCTGGCGTTCATATTGCCCCGAAAGTGGCCGATTAAAAAGGGCAAAGCGGTCTATTATCCGCCCCACCGAGGCAATGTCTATCCTACGGCTACCTTTTTCCACCACTCCGATTACTCGATTATCGGTGGTCTTCTTAAAGGGTGGATGCCACTGATCCCGTTTAAACTTTTTCGTCTCAAGGAATTTGACGTTTTCTATAATTGCAATGAACCGACGCTTCTTTCCACCCTCTATAATACATTATGGGCTAAATTGTTCGGCATGAAGGTGGTGCTGTTCAGCTGGGAGAACGTTTCATTCGATAAAAAATTCAAAGGATTTTCGGGATATGTCCACCGGCTAATTTTAAATACAAATCTTACTTGCGCCACCGGCATAATCTGCGGAAATGAAAAATGCCGAGAAATATTTAAACGGCTGACCGATAAACCGCTGGCCGTTATTCCTTTGAGCGGTGTTGATACGGAATTTTTCAAACCCAGTTCCGGTCTAGTTAAAGATTCGGGACAGGCCTATTTATTTGCCGGTTCAATCAGTTACCGCAAAGGAATTGAGACGATGCTCGCGGCTTTTAAAAAAGTTCTGGCTGAGATTCCCGAAGCGCGCCTCCAGATTGTCGGGAGCGGGGAATATGAGAGCGTTATGCTCGAAAGAATTAAAGTCCTGGGCCTTGAAGAATCATCCACTGTTTATTCATGGGTGGACCATAATAAATTGCTAGAATTGTTTCAGTCGGCCGATGTCTTCCTGTATCCGAGTATTGCTTATAAAGGATGGGAAGAGCAGTTCGGTTATTCGATGGCCGAAGCGTCGTTGTGCGGTCTGCCGATTATCGCGACGAGGTCGGGTTCAATTTCGGAGCTAGTTGAAGACGGTAAGACCGGAATTATTGTTGAAGAAAAAAATTCGGACGAGCTCGCTTCAGCGATGATCCGCCTTGGCGCCAGTCCCGCCCTGCGCTTCTCCATGGGCCAAGCCGGCCGGCATTATATTGCCGAGAAGTTTTCTTATCAAGCGGTTTCCGGAAAGTTTTACGCATTTTTTAAACAAATTTATGGATAAAAAATAATATGAAAATCGTCTATCTTTTTAACGGGCGCTTGCCGACGGAAAAAGCTCACGGTCTTCAGATTGCCAAATCCTGCGAAGCTTTTGCCCAGGCTGGTTTCGATGTGGAACTACTTGTTTCTTATCGGGCCAATAAAATAAAAGAAGATATATTTTCGTATTACGGTTTGAAAAAAAAATTCAGAATCAAAAATGTTTTTGGAGTCGATTTCAGAGCCACCGGGAAAATAGCATATATGGCTCAAACAGGGATTTCGGCACTATCACTTTTGCTATATTTATTTTTTAAATTTAAGAAACAAGATACGATATTCTACGCCCGTGATTATTCCAGCTTGTTTGCCCTTTCGTTATTTGGTTTTAGGCCGGTGGCCGAATTCCATGATTATCGGTTTAATAAAAAAAGGAAATTTCTTCAATTTATTTTGAACCATTCTAGAAAAATAATCGTCAATTCCAAAGGAACTCGGGAACTGCTTTTCCAACACTACGCCATTGATCAGGGAAAAATTATGGTCGCGCCCAACGGCGTCGATTTAGATTTTTTCTCTCCGGAAATATCGAAAGAGGAAGCCAGGAAAGAACTTGGTTTGCCAGAGGGTATAATTATTGGTTATACAGGGCGATTGGAGATGGTTGGTGTTGACAAAGGGGTAGGTTGGCTCCTGGCCGTGTTTTCAGGAATAAAAAGCGGAAATACGACGCTTTGCATCGTCGGTGGTCCCGATGAAATGGTTGATTATTACAAGAAAATTGAGAAAATAGCAGGAACAATGGCCACCGTAAATCGGGTAATTTTTACGGGCCAGGTTCGGCACGAAAAGATTCCTCTTTATTTGAAGGCCATGGATATCGTGGTCATCCCGCTTCTTTCGGGCCGGCACGCCAGAACAACATCGCCCATGAAACTTTTCGAATATATGGCAGCCGGGAAAGCGATTCTGGCTTCCGACGTTCCTTCCCTGCGCGATTATCTGAATGACAATAATTCGCTCCTCTTCGGAACGGATTCAGATTCTTTAACGCACGCTATCGACCGATTGATTGCCGACCGGGATTTGGCGGTTAAAATCGGAAGCCAGGCCCGAAAAGACGCGCAGAAATATTCTTGGTTGAATCGGGCCCGAACCATTAAAGATTTTGTATATGAATAAAATTTTTCAGAAAATAAAATTAGAGTTTTTTTATATTCGACAGATGCTGAAAAGGCGTTTTCCGCTCCGCTATTGGTCGGCTTACGTCAAAAACAGATATTTTGGCCTCGGGTTGTTAAAGAGGATGGAACCGTGGCGGACCGACGGACATGACGATTTCGAAGTACATGTTTTAGCGCCTAAATCCGGTTTGTGGATGCTGGCTTGGAGTTTGAAGTCGTTTCTCTATCATTCTGATCTCGCGCCCTCGATTGTCGTTCATAGCGACTGGTCGATTGATCCCGTGTCAGTAAAAATGTTTGAAAGCAAATTCTCTAATCTAAAAGTTATTCTTCGAAAAGATGGGGACAGAATGATTCAGGAGATGCCGGACGTTCCGGAAAAGATAAAGAAATATCGAATGGCCAAAGCTTTTCCGATTATGGAATTGACTGATATCTATCTCTTGAGCAAAACCAATACGGTGATGTTGCTTGATTTTGATATCTTGTTTTATAAAAAGCCTCAAGAAATTGTTGACTTCGTACAGGGTCGGTTGACGATTGACGCGTTGTCGACGCGATACAGCAAAGGTACTCCGTTGAACGTGAAGGAAGAATACGCCGTGCAGCATAAACTCATTGAACGCGGCGCACCTCAAGTTATATCGGGCATTATTATTTTTCACAAACATGCTTTACCGTTAAATAGACTTATTGAATATTTCGACAACACGCTTGATCCGGCGAGCGATTTTATTGAACAGGCTGGTTGGGGCTCACTTCTTGCTCAATCAAATTTCCAATGGCTCGATGAGGCCCGGTATCCGGTAAAAGGCATGTCCGAAACGGCCGTCTGCAAGCATTTTACCAGCCCGAGGCGGTTTGAGCTCTATGCGTATGGCATTGATTTGGTAAGAAAAAATATAAATCATGGAACACATCGATAATGTCGGGCAAATTATAGGTGGTTTTGCGGACAAGAAAATTCTGGATGTCGGCGCCGGTCGGGGAGAATTTTTGCTTCAATGCTTAAAACGCGGTTATAATGCCGTAGGGATTGAGTTGAATTCGGAAAAAATTAAGGATGCCTCTGAAGCTGCTCGGAGGGTCGGCTTAAATCTGCATCTGGTTCAGGGCCGAGCCGAGGAGCTCCCGTTTTTGGACGAGTCATTTGATTTTGTGAATTGCGGCGAAGTAATCGAACATGTTCAGAATCCTCGCGCAGTACTGAAAGAAATTCATCGGGTGCTTCGGCCGGGTGGAAAAGTTTACGTGAGCGTACATAATCGGTTCGGCATGTACGACACGCACTTTCATGTCTGGTTCCTAGGCTGGTTGCCGCGTGCTTGGGCCAACGGGTATCTGAAGCTTCTGGGCCGACATAAAGACTACGCGACCGCGCCTGACTTTCAAAATATTCAAGAGATGCACTACTTTATGTTTACGGACTTCGAGGCTTTAGCTTGGTCCTGTGGCTTTAAAACCGTCGATATCAGAGCGCTAAAATTGAATAAAATATTTTCTGAACCAGTAAGACATCTTTCCCGCCACGCGTATCCATTGGCCAGAAATTTTTATTTCAGCACGTTCCATTTTCTATTAACCAAACCAATCCATGATTCGCATTAAAGAATTTTTAAAAGCTCACTGGATTGCTGTTGTTTTAGCCTTTATGGTTGGCGCGATTTCGGTGGCTCCGCAGATTGTTGCGATGCGGGACGCCCAGTATAAAGGCATTCAAATGTTCGGCACCGACGCAGAATATTTCTATGTGGGTCGGATGAATCATTCTTTGTACGAAGATTATTCGCAGGGCCCATTCCCGGTGGATCCTGGAAAGAATTATTACTTGTTGCCCAAACTTGGTGAAAGATTAATGGCGGCTTTCTCTGTGCTTTTCCATACCCAAGTCCCACAAGTAAATGTCGCATTAAAATTTTTTGGACCAGTAATATTGACGTTGATTTTGTATGGGTGGTCTTTTGAAATGTTTTCTTCAAAAACCAGCGCCTTAATCTCATCATCTTTTGTTATTTTGGGAATCAACCTATTAGATCCGGGGAACCCTTTTGCAACTATTGGAAATTTTTTGCCATACACAAGGCCCTTAAGCCCTCTGTTAAGTTCCTTATTTTTATTCCTAGGTCTCTGGGGGATCTATCGTTTGTGGTTTTTTAAGCCAAAGCTGCGCCTGGCATTTTCTTTAATGCTTGGAGCATGGATAGGATTATCGTTATATGAATACATATATTCTTGGACCTACTTAGTTGTAGTTTTGGGTCTGTGTCTCCTATATCTTGTCTTTAAAAGAGAATGGAATAAGGTAAAATATTTTTTTATTGCCCTACTCGCGAATTTTATCGCTTTAATCCCATACTTTCACAATCTTTTGATTGCGAGGAAGGATTCAGATTATCTGTATATGGCCGCTCGGCAGGGTCTTTTGCATTCTCATGCTCCGATTTTAGGAATTTGGGTTGTCATTGGAGCCGTTATAGTCATATTCCTGTGGCCCGCTCCACACCAGAATACTAAGCGCTTCTTCATAATTCTGGTCTCGGCTTTATTTGTCGTTTTAAATCAGCAAATTATTACTGGCCTTCTTATTCAACCGGGCCATTATCATTGGTTTACTACGAAACCTATAATCGCGATAATTATAAGTTTCGTGGGGCTATATTGGTTAAGGAAGTTCTTTGCTAACAAAAAATTACAGACTGGTTTCGTGGTGCTTTTGCTCGGGTTATTTTTTATAAACGCCATTGCGATTCAAGCCTATTCCTACTCGGACGCTTATCCGACTTTTCAGAAACTTCAAAAGTATGCCCCTGTCCTAGCTTTTCTCAATCAAACTTATCCCCTAAAGAAGAATGTTTTTATTACTTCAGATTTTGATGTCGTCTATACGCAAGCTTCCTATTTGGTTTTAGATTATACTCATCTCAACGCTCCCCTGGTGCCGGATAATTATAGCGAAAGTCTAGACACGGTTCGAGATCAGCTCTTTCTCGGCTATCGTTTGCGAGGAATACACGGTAAGGATATATTAGGGGTTCTGACCCAAGAACGGGGGAACGTTACGACCTCATTGTTTGGTATCTATTACCGTGATTTGCCGGGAAGTCATGAACTGTCGGATACTCAACTGCAGGATCTTTCTGGGGAATATGCTAAATTCTATAAAATGCCGATAAAAGATGTTTTTGAGAAGCTGCATTTAGATATTATTATTAACGATAATGGCAACACCAATTTAGCCTCGTTGCCGTTTCTTAAAATAGTATACACCGAAGGGGACATGGTTGTTTACGAGTTTAATCCGACACAGTAATTACCATGAAACCAAAACTTCTTATAACGCTGCCCTGCTTCAATGAGGAGCTTATTTTGGAAAAGAATTTCCAAATCATTAAAGCTTTTGCCGAATTGAATCTCTTAAAATATGATTGGCATATTCTTATCATCGATAATGCCTCAGATGATAAGACCTATGAAATAGCAAAGAAGCTTCAGGTTCAGTTCCTCGAACTTATGGTTAGTCAATGTTTAAAAAAAGGTCGAGGCGTGGCGCTGAATACTACTTGGCTGAATTTTCCTGGTTATGACGTTTATTCCTATTTTGATATCGACTTGGCCACCGACATGAAAGATTATCACAAGTTATTATCGGCGATAGAAAATGGGGACCATATCGCGATTGGATCTCGGTATGTATCAGGATCAGATATCAAACGGAGCCCTAAACGCGAGTTTCTATCCAGAATTTACAATGGTTTGCTGAGGATGTTTTTCGGAGTGAGATTTCTAGATGCGCAATGCGGCTTCAAGGCATTTCATGGACCCAGCTTGCCTGTATTATTAGCTAAAACAAAAGACCCGGGTTGGTTTTGGGATACGGAGATTATGATTCACGCGCAAAATTGCGGATACACGGTAAGAGAAATTCCAGTAAGCTGGCGAGAAATTAGAGACGAGTTAAGACAAAGTAAAGTATCCCCGTTCCAGGAAGTGGCGCGTCAGTTAAAAAATATCGCAATCTTAAAATGGAGATTACTTAATAATGGATCCTAAATTTTACCAGCACTATTTTGAACTCGAAAGAGATAACTGGTGGTTCCGAGTTAGAAGAAATATTCTTAAGGATTTGTTAGAAAAATATACACACCCGAAGGCAAAGATTTTTGATTTTGGGTGTGGTTCGGGATATACGGTTAACGTTTTGCAGAAATGGGGATATGACGCTCGGGGTGGCGATGCCTCCCCGGAAGCGATAGCTCATGGTATTCATCAGGGAATTAAAGGTATCGTTCCATTAGAAAATCAGAAGGTTCCTTTACCTGAGAATTCGTTTGATGTGGTGCTAACCCTAGATGTTATTGAGCATATAAAAGATGAGTCTTCGATTGTGGAAGAGCTGAAACGGCTTGTCGCGCCCGGCGGGAAGATCATTGCTTTTGTTCCGGCCTATCAATGGCTCTGGGGCGTTCAAGATGAGGTTGCTCACCATTATCGTCGATACACAGCAACAAGCTTCGCTAAATTATTTGGAAATAATTCTAACCTAGAAATCCTCCGTATTACTTATTTCAATACCTTTTTATTTCCTCCCATTGCCGCGGTGCGTCTTATAAATCGGTTTCTAAAACCTAAAAATAGGAATTCCGATTTTGATATTCAGGCCGGTGTACTGAGTCCAATATTATACATGATATTTAATGTAGAATCTTTTCTGATGCGGTATTTGAACTTCCCGTTCGGCGTTTCTATTATGATTGTGGCACAAAAGAAATGAAGAAATTAAAGCCTTGGAATTTTGAAGGATACGAAGATTTTGAACTCCATGTTTTGACGCCAAAGTCCGGATTGTGGATGCTTGCCTGGAATTTGCGATACTTGGTCATTAAGATATAATAATCGGACTTATGAGGATTCTCTATTTTGGCGATTTTGACCCCGAGTACTCCCGAAACAAGGTTATTATTCAAGGCCTTCGAGAGCATAGGTTTGACGTTAACGTTTGCCCTGTTCGGGTTAAAGGTTTTAAAAGTTTTAAAAAATACTATTGTCTTTGGAAAGAATATTGGAAGCACAACGCCGGATGTGATGTGATAATCGTGGGCTACAGCGACAGCCGCTGGATAGCACCGTTCATCAAAGCAATCAGCGAAAAACCAATCGTGTGGGATGGTTTTTTTTCAATCTATGATTCATGGGTTTTTGATCGCAAACTTGTTCGGCAGAGAAGTTTAAAGGCGAATTGGTATTGGTTTTTAGACTGGATAAATTTAAAGGCGGCCGATGTGATTCTGTCGGATACCAACGCGTATATCGAGTATCTTTCGGAAACATTTCATGTCCCGAGAGAGAAGTTTATTCGCGTACTAGTGAGTACCGGCCAGGATTCGCTCGAATTGAGGGAGAATCAAGAATCAAAAAATAATTTCCTTGTTTATTTTTATGGGTATTTTATTCCGCTTCAAGGCGTGGAATATATCATTGAAGCGGCGAATCTTCTCCGTAATGAATCAATTGATTTTCAAATCATCGGGGATGGTCAGACCCATGACAAAGTGTTTGCTCGAGCCAAAGCCTTGGGTCTGGATAAGGTATCGTTTATTCCTCGGTTGTCCTTTTCTGAACTGATGACGCATCTCCGATGCGCGGATGTTTGCCTGGGAATTTTCGGCGATACTCCCAAGGCGCAACGGGTGATTCCCAACAAAGCCTACGATGCCATCGCCGCGGGCAAAGCGTTGATTTCTGCCGATACTCCGGCCATGCGAGAATTGTTTACTGACAAAAAAGATATTTTGTTTTGTAACGTTGCCGATGCGCAAGATTTAGCTAAGAAGATTCTGGATCTCAAGAATGATGCCGCACTTCGGACTAAGATAGCTCGTGGCGGGCACGTCCTCTACGAAGCCAAGGCTACTTCGGCGAAAGTAACAATACCCCTCGCTGAACTCTTGAAGACTCTATGACCAAACTCTCGATTATTGATGAAAATCTTGCTACAGTATAAAAACAAATGAAGATAAATCGCAGTAAATTATATCTTGTTATAGTGCTCGGGATTGTGTTGTTTTATATAGCCTCGTTGGTCCGATTTTCCCACACGGTTCATCCATTTCCAGTCATGGTTTCCGACTCTACTGAATATGCCCAACTTGCTCAAAATATACTAACTAATCACGTATTCTCGCTCAGTCAGCACGCACCGTTCAATCCTGAAACGTTTCGAACCCCCGGATACCCGCTCTTTATAGCGGTTATTCTAATCCTGTTCCGTGCGTATTTTGCCGTCTCTATCGTGCAGATAGTCCTAACTTTCTGTACCGCTTTTCTCATCTATCGAATGATGCAGAGGTTCGTGAGCGAAACATGGGCATTTTTTGCCGCGGTTCTTTATTTAGTTGAGCCTATGGTTATGGCTTATTCACTCATCGTCCTCAGCGACATCCCATTTGTATTTTTACTGGTCTCCATAGTTTATGTGTTCTTTTTTTCGGCTCGAAACACAAAGAATTTTTTCTTTGCCGGTTTAATCTGCGGATTTTCTATATTGGTTCGGCCGTTGGCAGTTTTATTTCCCCTTGTCATCGTAGGATGGGAAGTTTTATGTATGAATCGCAAAGAAGTAAGGAAAGTCGCAATCCTTCTCGGCGCATTTATTTGCGGCGTTATGCTGGTTGTTTCGCCATGGCTCATTCGCAACAAGATTGAAACGAATGCATGGGGAATCTCTTCCCTCGGTCCGTCCAATCTGTTATATAGCAATCTGATACCGTATTTAGCCGCGCGAGACCATTTGTCCGAAGCGGCGGTAGAACAAAAGATATATCAAGAAAATGGGTCGCTTGGAGACCCTCGCTCATTAGCGAATTCCTCAAAGATTACCAACGTTTCTTTGAGGTATCTTAAGCAAGATCCTTTCGGCTACGCCCGATATCATATCGTGGAAACAGCGCCATTATTCTTGGCGAGTAGTCTCAAAGAGTTCGTTAAATTATGGTCGGGCACTGTCGGAGAATACACGGCGAATCCAAACCTCTCAAGGCTGCTATTCCAGGGAAAATTTTCCGGAGTGTGGGAAGCACTAAAACAGCAGGGGATATACACCTTCGAAAAATTCGTGTGGCTCGGCATAGTAATCGTCGGTTTATTCTCTCTGGCCGATCGAAAACACAGAAGGATGGTTGTATTCTTCTGTGTCGTGATTCTGTATTTTGCGCTGGCAACCGGCCCCGTTTCTAACACAAGATATCGCCTACCCCTGGAACCGTTTTTGTTCATGTTGGCGGTAATGGGAGCTTCAAACCTATATGCAATCAAAAGAACTTAACTGTTATTATCAGACGCTTATTATCGGAGCGGGCCCGGCCGGTTTGGCGGCCGCGATGGAACTTTCTGAAACTGGAAAGGATTTTTGTGTGATTGAGAAGAGCGACCAGGTCGGAGGTTTGGCAAAGACATACGTAATTTGGGAAGGAGACCTAGAATTCCGCACCGACAACGGCCCGCATCGTTTTTTCTCTAAGAACCAGTATCTTTACGATTTCATTGGGAGCATTTTAGGCGAACATTGGATTGCCGTTGAGCGGCATACCCAGCAATACGTGGACGGCGTCTTTTTGGATTACCCAGTCAACGTAATTCAGGTGTTGCGGTCCTTCAGCCCATTTTTCGTCTGTAGAATATTTATTGATTATCTTTGGGCGGTGGTTCAATATAAAGTCTTTCGGAAGAAAATGCTGAATTTTTATGACTATGCCGTGGCTAATTTCGGCAAAACGCTCGCGGACTTCAATATCCTTGGCTATACGGAGAAAATTTGGGGGATCCCTTCTCCCGATATTCATGCGGATTGGGCCAAACAGCGCATTACCGGGCTGAATATCCGTTCGCTGATAAAGAACCTTATTGAAAAGAATTTATTCGGCAAAGGAAAAGGGATTAAGACTTTGGTTGATGAGTTTTATTATCCGGACTCGGGTAGCGGCTTAGTCTATGAGGCTATCAAAGGAAAATTAGAAGTGCGAGGGTATAGTATTTTCACTCTAAGCCAACCAGTTACTGTTTTTCACGATGGCCGTCGGATAAAAAAAGTATCATTGGAGATAGGAGATAAAACCCAAGAGGTAGAAGTGGAAAATCTCATCGAGTCTGTCCACGTTGTTGATTTTTTGAAATTATTGAATCCATTGCCTCCCGAAGAGGTTTTGGCGGCGGCACGAAGACTCAAATATCGCAGCCAGGTATATCTGTTTGTTACACTAAATAAAGAACGGGTCTCCCAAAACCAGTGGATATATTTTCCGGACAAACAGATTCCATTTGCCCGTATCAGTGAAATGAAAAATTTCAGTCCTAAAATGGCCCCGCCTGGAAAAACTTCGCTCTTCATTGAGTTCTTTTGTAACGAAGGAGACGAAATTTATCAAAAGACTAAGGAAGAATTGTTTGAGTTGGCGATGCCCTATTTAGAAGGAAAATTCTTCTCCCGCGCCGAAGTTAGGCATTATTATTTGTTCCGCGGTAGCAAGGATTACCCACTTTACAATTTGAATTATGAGAAAAACTTAGCCGTAATTAAGGATTATTTAGATTCTTTCGAAAACCTTTATTATATCGGTCGGCCTGGAAGGTTTAAATACACCAATCAGGACCATTCTTTGGAGATGGGCATCTTAGCGGCAAAGGGGGTCATGGATGGCAAAAAGATTGATATGGATGACATTGGAGCTGAACAGGAGTATTTTGAGAAGGGATATCATAAAAATAAAAAATGAATCAGGATTATTACAATGAGAAAAAATCTAAATATCATCTAAGCGGGGGCCGCGAAATAATCTTGAGGAAACTGATTCCCGCTCATGCCAAAACAGTGCTTGATATCGGTTGTGGTTCCGGCGAATTAGCAAAGCTTCTCCACGAGCAAGGTAAACAGGTTTGGGGCGCGGATATTTCGCTCAAGGCGCTTGAAGACGCCAAACCCTATCTCGCTGGTTCGTATTGCTTTGATATTCAGGATAAAACTTGGCCAACAGAATTAATGACCCAGAAGTTTGATGTCGTGGTGGCTTCGGAAGTCATCGAACATATTTTTACGCCGAGCAAGTTCTTGGCGCAGGTTAAAAAAATATTAGCCCCTGGCGGGTCGATTGTTATTACAACCCCGAACATCTTGTTTTGGAAAAATCGCTTGAGAATTTTAGGCGGCTCATTCCGCTATACCGAAAAAGGCATCATGGATTTTGGCCACATTCGACTCTTTACTATCGACACGCTTCGCGAGCTATTTGAAAAAGCGGGTTTCGAAATTGACAAAGAACAGCACTTCTATCCGAATCTTTATAACCGTGGTTTAAATTTCCTCGGCGCCATGTTTCCTGGAGTCTTCGCATATCAATTCGGCATAAAAGCTACCTCCCGATGAAATGAAGATAAATTTTTTACTTCCACACCTTAAGCTTTCTGGGGGAACCCATGTGACCATGGCATTTGCTGATTTGTTGTCTCAGCGCGGCCATGAGGTTACGGTTGCGGTAGAAAGCAAAAGCCCGACACGCTTCCTTCGAAATCTGTCCAATAGGCATGCGTTATTGCCCGCAAAGAGTAAGGTTAAGGTGATTCGGGTAAAAGAGTTTTCAGATTTACCAGAAGCTGGCATCTATTTTGCCGATTCTTGGCGCATCGCGAAGGCTTTATATGACCTCAATGTTCCTGGCGCAAAATTTCAATATATCCGGCATGATGAGCGCCTGTATCACGGCAACCCGGAAGCGGTAGAAGCGGTATATCGATTGCCAATGAAAAAATTAGTAAATGCTACCTGGATTCAAGAGGGATTGAAAAAGATTGGCCAGGATTCGACAATTCTTTTTAATGCCGTCGATTGTAATCTTTTTAATCCGAGTAAACGAACTCGAAAAGAATATGGACTGGTGAAAGTTCTTGTTCTTCATCATGATTTTAAATGGAAGGGGACCAAAGACGGAGTAAAAATTGTGCAGGACTTAAAACAAAGGTATCCTAATGTTCGGCTGGTTCTCTACGGCACAAGATCTAAAAAGATTGATATGCCATACGATGAATATTATTTTGATGTCGTGGGAAAAGATTTAGCTCGTGTCTTTGCAAATTCCGATATCTATCTTGGTTGTTCCATCGACGATAGTCGTCCCATCGCACACCGTTGGGCCATGGCATCGGGCGCAACGTTGGCTATTTATGACAATCAAAGCGTGGCCGATTACGCAGTAGATGGTAGGACTGCGTTGATTGCCCAAAAAGGAGATTCAAATGAACTTTCGCAAAAAGTTGAGCAATTAATAGTCGATACAGAACTGAGGATTAAGATTTCTCAAGAAGCACGTTTTTTTGTACGAAGTTTGCCTACCTGGGACCAGTTAGTTGATAAATTAGAGAATATTTTTAAAAAGGCGATTCTTAATAAACAAATATGATTTTAATTACTGGTGCCAAAGGATTTGTTGGTTCTTCATTACTGTCTTTTCTTACCAAAAAAGGATATGACGTGGCGGGAATAGATGAAGAGATTACGGACATTGAGAAACTAAGACCGTATTTCAAGAATGCGGAGTTCGTGGTTCATTTAGCGGCAAAATTACACGACGGGCAGACTGAAAAAAGACCGTACGATTTTTTTCAGGTAAATGTCGTAGGAACGATGAACGTAGTCAAACTCTGTATTGAATATGGTTGCAAGTTGATAAATACAAGCTCCATTACGACCAAAACAGATTATGGAATCAGTAAAGTATTATCCGAAGAGATGGTTAGGTCATACGCAAAATATCAAGGTCTGCTTGCGGTGACCATTCGGCCATGTGTTATTTATGACGAGAAAGGCGGCGCTAGATACCCGTATATCAGTAAGCATTATCCTTTGGGAAAACTGGTTGAGGATATAGAAAACATAATCATTCGCCATGATTTTAAAAAGTATAAAGTTTATAAAATCGGAGGTCTAGGCCAAAAACTCTATTCTGAAAAAATTGTTCTCTTGAAAAAGAAGATAAAACTAAAACTCCATCTTTAATCATGCCTAAGGTTTCTGTTATCATCCCGTCCCATAACCGCCCAATGATGCTCAAACGAGCGATTAATTCAGTCCTGGCCCAAACATACCAGGATTTTGAGATTATTGTCGTTGATGACGGCGTTCGTGAGCGAGCTCACGATGCGGTTAAAACTTTTCATGATAATCGTATTCGATATATATCTCACGAACAAGAACGTGGCGCGCCGGTCGCGCGTAACACTGGCGTCAAAAACTCAACCGGTGAATTGGTAGCTTTTCTAGATGATGACGATGAGTGGCTGCCCCAAAAACTTGAACTCCAAGTTGAGGCTTTAGATAAACATCCAGAAGCTGGCCTGTGTTTTTGCGGTGTTGAGGCCGTAAACGAAGGCAAGAAACGTCTCTATTTCAATATTTACAATAAGGAAGGATTGGTTGACCCTCATTTTGAAATTTTAGACAAATCATTTGTATGGACCAGCTCTATTTTGGTTAGAAAAGATATTCTTAATAGAGGATTTTTGTTTGACGAGAGCTTGGTTAAAAATCAGGAATGGGATTTGACCCTCCGCTTATCAAAGGAAATAAAATTCTATTCTATCAATAAAGCCTTATTCAAATTGCATATTCATGGCAACCAGCTTGGCGGGCCGAATAATTTACGCAATAGAATAATCGGCCACCACGTTTTTATTCAGAAGCATTGGACTGAATATCAGAAAAAACCTAGCTCGCTTTCCCTTCGATATGCTGAATTGGGACTTTTATATAAAGAGAATAAGCAATATGTAAAATCGTTGGCATATTTTGTTAAAGCGTTTATCACCCATCCGGAAATCGGATATATCCGCGGGTTCGTATCAGTCTTGGGCGGAGGATCTTTGAAAAGAGCGCTCAAGAAAGTGTATATGAAAACAACGTTGGCTAAGCATATCAAAAAAACAAAAACGATAGCCTCATTGCGAAAAATCGTCATATTGTTATATGGAGATACAGAGGTAGCGCGAAATATTATACGTGCTGTCCAGGCCCAGGATTTTATGAAAAATAAATTTTCCTTTGGCCATACCGGAGACTTTGAAGTTATGATGCTTTATACTATAATTCGCATGTCTAAGCCAGAAATAGTAGTTGAAACAGGGGTAGCAAGTGGTCGGTCAAGTTGGGCAATTTTACAAGCCTTAAAAGATAATAATTACGGCAAATTATATTCAATAGATTTATTTGAACAGTTTAACGGCAAGGAGCCCGAAATGTTTTTTATGGATACTGGTCGGCCAGAATTCAAAGGGTTCGTCCCGGAAGGCCAGATGCCGGGTTGGCTGGTCCCGAACATATTGCGCTCGAGATGGGAGCTTATTATCGGCCGGTCGAGCGAAAAATTACCGGAGCTTCTTGAGAAGCTAGGTTCCATTGATATATTTTATCATGACAGCGAGCATAGCTATGAAAACATGATGTTTGAGTTTATAACGGCATGGCCTAAGATTCGCCAGCGCGGTTTCCTGTTGTCCGATGACGTAAAATGGAATGATGCCTTTACGGACTTTGCAAATAAGAATGATATAAAAGATTACAGTCTTTCTTCCGGATTTGGCCTTATCCGTAAGACTTTTTAGAGATGAATATTCTAGAAGAACACACTCAGGAAAATATTAATAAGATCTGGAGAAAAAAATGGGAGATGGCCCAGGGGATAAGCGTGAGAGAAGCTTTCAGCAGCCGCCTTTTTCTTGAGGCGTATCCGGTCATTAAAAAATATATTCCAAACAAATTTCAGAATCTGCTTGACGTAGGCGCGGGAAGCGGAAGACATGGCTTAAAGTTCGCGCAAGATTTTCCAGAAAGTTCCGTTACAATTTCAGATATTCTGGACGAATCCCTCGCGATTTCGCGGAGGCTTGCAGTAGAAGCAGAAATCAAGAATGTGGAGTTTCAGAAGGACGATATTCTAGAGAGCGCCTTTCCCTATGATCATTTTGATGTAGTCTTTTGCGATGCCACGATTCAGCATCTCCCTAATTATCAAAAAGCAATTCAGGAAATACGCCGAATCACGAAACCTGGCGGCCAGATAGTAATCACGGCGGTTAATTTTTGGAATTTTAGTACCCTCCACAAGTGGCTATTACGGTTGACGGGCAAGAAATTCATGTATGGGTATGAGAAGTCATTTTCGAAACGAGAATTGACGCAAGCAATGGAAAAAGAGGGGATACGAGTCGTCGCCGCTGACGGGTTTTATGTGGCCTACGGGATATTCAGGTTAAGAAGTCATCATCGGATATTCGGTTTCTTGGGCCGCTTGATCAACAGATTTACGAAATTTTTCGATAAATATACCAATAGATTCTTCTCAAAAACTTTTGGGTTTGAAATTGTGTTGGTAGGCCAAAAATAGTGCCTTGTGAGAAAAGAAAAAATAAAAATTTAAGTCTTATTTTCATGAAAATATTATTTGTCGCTTCGCCGGCAATCCATAATCAACAGATGGTTGATTCCGCTCGGCAGTTAGGAATCGACGTTCGTTTTGAGAGTGATCAGACTAGTTATTTATTAGGCGGTTTGTTTAAAGAGAATCTGTTACTTTGGCGGATTAATCAGCGTTTTTGGCGTTTGAAAGCCTTCAATCGCCGTCTTTTTAATCAACACCTGGTTTCTATTTGCCGTTCTTGGAAGCCGGATGTTTTTTTGACTACGCGAGGGTACTCTCTTCAAGAAGAGACGATACGAACGATACATCGGCTTGGCGTCAAAACCGTCAATTGGTGCGCGGAGAATGTCAATCATCCGCAATGGCACGATTGGTTTTGGCGCATGATAGATTGGTACGATACTGTATTCAGCTTGGATTCAAACATTGTCCGGGAGGTTAAGCGCAAGAAGCCCCGCATTGATATTCGATATTTGCCGCTTGGGTTTAACCCGAATCCGGAATGGGAGAATATTACTGAAGCCGACCGGCGTCGATTTGAGTGCGACGTGGGATTCGTCGGTTATGTGGAGAGTATTTTTACCGAACGCGAACAATTACTGAAAGCGGTCGTTGATGCCGGCATAAACATTAAAATTTTCAGTCGCTCCGATACCAAACAGACATCAATCGCGGACCATTGTTTTGGTCCGCTTACCGACGAAGAACTGGGGAAATTTTATCGAATCGCGAAAATATGCTTAAACGATGAATTTGAGCCCCGTGGGAGCGGTCTGGTCTTGCGGACATTTGAAATTTCTTCAGCCGGTGGTTTCCAGCTCTCTGGCTTACAAGAAGATTTACCAGACATGTTTATTCCCGATAAGGAGATTGTTGTATTTCGCACCAAAGAAGAGGCTATAGAAAAAATACGGCATTATCTTGCCCATCCCGAAGAACGGAAAGCTATCGCGGAAGCCGGCCTAGTCCGAGCACGACGTGACCATACAATGACTGTCCGCTTAATTCAGTTTCTAGTCCAGGTGAAGACTAAAACAAAATAATGACCGTCCGCTAAGTTTCTAGTAGCCGTCTATCAGGGGGATTTCCAAATATGATTTTTCATGTATATTAAAGAGATTGGGTACCGGTTCAATCACAGAAAATAGAACTTAAAATTTTATTATATATGGCACAGCAACTTACCGTAAAAGATTTCGAATCTGCATTTGGGGCAAAACTTTCAGATCGCATTGCAAAAATTGTGAGTGGCTATGAGTTTGTCTACGAAGAGTTTTCTGAAGCCGAGCGGGATGCGTGGATACTGAAAATTTTGAAGACGCTTCAGGACAATACCGTTGTACGGGCAGGTGAGCATCGGTTGGAGCAATGGGAACGGGGCTGGGCCGAGAATGTGGCGCTCTTCGCCGAGAAAAAAGACCCAGAGGTAGCTATCCCGCGCTACTTCGGGAAATATCCAGTTATCCGCTTCAGGGGAAAGTTTTTGAAACCGTTGAGTCCTCACTTTGAATATCAAATGGTTGGAGTGCTTCAAGAGTGGCTGTTTGAGGAATATATAAAAAATGTGCCAGCGATATATGAGTTCGGATGCGGGACCGGAAATAATCTGCTCCGCGCAAGGCCGGTGAACCCGACAGCCACTCTCCATGGGTTTGATTGGGCGCGATCGTCGCAGGAACTCATCGCTCGCATGAAGGGAGAGGGAGTGGAGACGAATATAAGCGGAGCGCGTTTCGATTTCTTTCATCCAGACCGTTCTCTGCATCTTTCTCCTGAAGGCGCGGTGTTCACCATTTCGGCGCTTGAGCAGATTGGGGATCGATTTCAGCCGTTCGTTGAGTATCTTCTCGCCGAACGCCCCAAAATATGTTTCCATATGGAACCTATCAGTGAGCTCCTTGACCCAGATAACCTTCTTGATTGGCTGTCGCTCGCATACTTAAAAAAGCGCAACTACCTGGACGACTTCTTGACGTATCTGCGCGATCTCGAAACTCAGGGCAAGATTACAATCCACCGGTCGCAGCGGAGTAATATCGGTAGTTTATTCATAGAAAGTTATTCGGTAATTGCATGGTCGCCGCGGAACTAAGAGGCGCGGGAGCATGCTAGACGACTTCCGAAATTTTTTAAGTGGTTTCCGGCAAACTATAGATTGATATAACTTTGACAGCCGTTAACTTTTTCGATAGAATCTGGGCAAGAAGTTAACCAGTTTGTTCTTTTCCAATGAGGTGTGCCATGCTGGTAAAAACGAGGAGTAACGTCTATTTAGCGCAAGTGAACTACCGGTATGGGGACAATGTCTTCATGCCCTACTCAGTCGGGTCAATGCAAGCGTATTGTCAGACTGTGCCCGAGATTCAGTCCAACTTCCGATTCCACGACCCGCTTTTCTTGAGGGACGACCCTGGCCAGGTAGCGCGGATCATGGTTCGGCCGGCGGTTCTGGGACTGTCCTGTTACATGTGGAACTGGGAGTACAACAAGCTCCTGGCCCAAGCGGTCAGGGCGTACCATCCCGAGTGTCTTATCATCATGGGTGGGATTCACGTTCCCGAACCTGCTGAAGGTTTGATTACTCTTGGCCGGAGCGGGGATTCACGGGGATTCTTTCGCGAGCATCCTTACGTGGATATTGCTGTCCATGGCGAAGGCGAGGTTACGTTTTCGGCGGTTCTTCTGGAGTCGCTTTCCGCTAAGCCCGATTATACGGGTATCACTGGATTGAGTATCAGAGTCGCGGGCAACCGAACTCTGAAAACGGCAGCGCCAGTCAGGCTCGATGAACAAGGGCTTTCGAGGCTGCCGTCGCCGTATCTGTCGGGTGTATTCGACCCACTGCTTCGAGTGTTCTCTTTTCTGTGGAATGCTAGCCACGAAACGAATCGTGGCTGTCCGTATCCCTGCACGTTCTGCGCCTGGGGTCCGGCTTATCAGCAGAAGCTCTATAAATTCAGCGAGGAGCGAATTCTCGAGGAGTTCGAATGGTTCGGTCGGCACCACATCGAATACCTCTTCAACTGCGATGCCAACTGGGGTATCCTCGAGCGAGACCTTGACCTCACGGTCAAGCTGGCCGAAGTGAAGGCTAGGCACGGCTACCCGAAAAAATTTCGGATGTGCACGGCCAAGAACAGTAATGACCGCGTCTTCGACATCACGCAAGTGCTTGACGCTTCCGGAATGAACAAAGGGGCCACGCTGAGTTTCCAGAGCATGGATGAGCATGTCCTCGAGAACGTTAAACGCCGGAACATGAAGATCAACGACTTTAAAGACTTCATGCGCCGGTATCGGGAAGCCGGTATCGTCACGTACACTGAACTGATCATGGGTCTCCCGGGTGAGACCTACGAGTCGTTCAAGCTGGGTATAGACAAAATTCTCGACGCGGGACAGCACAGCGGACTCAACAGCTATGTTGGCCTCATGCTGCCCAACGACGAGATGAGTAATCCAGCGTATATAGCGAAGTTCGGCATCCGGTCCGTTCGGATGCCGATTCTGCTCGGGCATAGCACTCCTGGTTCAGACCCGATTCAGGAATATCAGGATGTCGTGGTCGCCACTAACTCCCTACTGGAGGAAGACTGGCAGCGTACGTTCCTTTTTTCCTGGGCAATTCAGTGTTTTCACTGTCTGGGTCTTACCCAAAATATAGCTAAATACTTCAGTAAGCAGTTCGGCGTGAAGTACGGCGACTTCTACGAGTATCTGATTGAATACTTCAGTAGCCGAGATCAGTCTCTCATCGGCCGGCAGATTTTGCTGACGTCTCAATCAGTGTCCGGAGCGGTCCATGGCGGGCGGCTGGATATGGTTCTGCCCAAGTTCGGCAACATCTACTGGCCTCTTGAAGAAGCGGCCTTTCTCAACTTCATCGTTGAGAAAGAAAGCTTCTATCGCGAGATTGGCGATTTTGTCAGGGCATTCAGCCAGAGCTCAGCCTTAATCATCGATGATGTCTTGTTCGATGATCTGATTTCGTACCAGTCGGGGTTGATGGTTGATCCGTTCAATGCAGCGTTGGTAATCGATCTCCAACATGACTTGCGCGGATACTTCAGCGCGTTCAACGACGTGAACGCGAAATTAACTCCGGACAGAACCAGATTAGCGGTAAAGGCGAACTTCGCTTATGCCGGTGATCTGGAGACCTATGCCAGAGAAGTCATCTGGTATGGTCGCAAGGGCGGTAAGTTCCAACACACCGACGTTTCGGTAATACCGACCACGGCTTAGGCCGTGGTCGTTCTTTGTTTCTTGAATATTGATTAAAAGCTGAAGGAGCCCTATACCATAAGTTAGAAACCTAAAACCGCTTTGAGGTAGTTTTAGGTTTCTAACTTATGGGGCTAAATACTAGTAGTGGTGACTATTCCTCTACTGGCTCCACTGTCGGGCCCTCCACCAGTGTGGTAAAATTGCCCACTTTTCGCTATTATGGCGGTGGCATGTATTTTATATTCCGTAAGCCATGAAGGAAATCCTTGTAAAAACCTATGATAAGTTCGTAGGCCTCTGGCAGGACGAAGAATCAGTTGGCACTCGAGCTACCCGGGGTAGCGCCTTGGCTTTTATCTCCCGGTCTTTTTCTAAGGTTATTTTACTCTTTCGGACCGTCATCGTCGCGCGTATTCTCTTCCCGCATGACGTCGGTCTTTTTGGGTTAGCCTCTCTCGTGTTGTCCATGACAGAACTACCATTTCAGACTGGATTCAACTCTGCCATTATTCAAGATAATAATGATGTTGAGAAACATCTAAATAGCGCCTGGACGGTAAATATCATCCGAGGTCTTTTTTTGGGCCTCTTAGTTTTTTTGGTCGCGCCATTTGCTGGCAGATTTTTCAATAATCAGCTTATCGTTCCGATTGCCCGTGCTCTTTCTTCAATGTTCGTAATTGATTCGTTCTCAAATATTGGAATTATTCTTTTAGATAAAGAGATGAAATTTGGACAGAAGTTTTTCTACAGTTTTTTTGGCCCGATTATTAATGTGGCAGGCATTATTATATCAGCAATTATATTCAGAAACGTCTGGGCATTGGTCGTGGGGGCTATCATCGGGAAAATAGGGTATCTTATACTCTCTTATGTCCTTCATCCATACCGACCGAAGTTAAACTTTGATATCAGCGGGGCTCGATACTTATACCGGTACGGTAAGTGGATTGGCATCGCCGGTATCGCCTCGTTCCTTATCGCGCAAGGAGATTCGGTAACGGTAGGGAAATTAATTGATACTTCAAATCTCGCCTTCTATCAAATGGCGTTCAGTCTGGGCATATTTCCAGTCGTGGAGACGGTAAGCGTCATCGGCGATGTTTTATTTCCTCTTTTCGCTAACATTAAAAACGATGTCCAACGACTGAAGTTGGTTTTCTTACGGGTTTCCAAGTTTATTTACGCGTTTATGGTCCCGGCCGCGTTTGGGCTGTTTGTTTTGGCCCGCGAAATCGTGAATTTTATTTATGGCTCGCGGTGGTTGCCGATAGTCCCGGTCTTGTACGTGGTGATCGGTTATGGGTTTCTCCGGTCGTTTGAATATTTAGCGGTTCCGCTCTTGCAAGGAATCGGCAAGCCGAAGACCACGTTCTTAAATAGTTTTCTTCAAGCGGCCGTGCTCTTCACGTTGATTGTCCCCTTGACTCATCGCTTTGGCATTGTGGGGACTGCCTGGGCCGCGCTCGGGGGATTGGCGTCTGGCCAGATTTATCTTCTCCATACGATTCGCAAAGAGATTAATTTTGGCTTAAAGACGTTTATTCGGGGGATGTACCTTCCGTTGACCGCTGGTTTGATAATGGCTCTATCTATTTGGGAAGCCAAAAAATTCTTAGTCGTTGCAACATTACCTTTGTTGTTGGTATTTGTGGCTGGCGGGGCTGTGGTTTATTTCTGCGCGCTTTTGGTGTTGGATAAAATTTTCCAAGATGATTTTTATGACTCGTTTTTATGGATAAAAAATAACATCTAATTGGCCCGTGAATCTTCCCACGATTAAGAATTTATCCTCGCCGCGGTACCTTGCCCATAGAACATTAAATAGGTTCTTAGCCCAAGCGCTCCGTGAGAAAAAGTTCGGTATTGTATTGGATATTGGCTCGGGCAAGAATCCCTACAAAAAATTCATTCACTGTGACCGCTACGTATCGCTTGATATTGAAAACAGGAGCGGAGATCCCGATGTCATCATTACGGACTTGAACGAAAAGATTCCACTGGGCAATAATTATGGCGATTGCGTGATTTGTACCGAAGTCTTGGAACATGTAAAAAAGCCGGCTCATGCGCTGAAAGAAATCAATCGGGTTTTGAAACCAGGTGGCATGTTGGTCTTGACCACGCCAATGGTCTGGATCCATCATGAAGCCCCGAATGATTTTTTTCGATACACAAAATTTGCTCTAGAATATTTATTAGTGGATGCTGGATTTGGGCGAATTACGATTAAACCAAGTAATACCTATGGATACACATTGGCTCAGTTAATGGTCGCCAATCTCCGCAACTCCGGATGGAGGCCTCTCGTGTTTTGTATAAATATTTTTGGCATCCTGTCGAATAAATTTTCTCGGAACTACGAAATGCCATTAGGACATCACGTTATCGCTTATAAAAATATATAGAAATATTGGGTATACTAAGTCTGTTGGCGCA